>JBILPY010000007.1:0-26197 GCA_044373575.1 Prosthecobacter sp.
CCCATCCTCGAAGTCGGCACGTCCGCCAAGATGCTCTCCATCGTCCCGCTCATGAACGGCGGCGGCCTCTTCGAAACTGGTGCCGGCGGTTCCGCGCCGAAGCACGTGCAGCAGTTCTGCGAGGAGAACTACCTCCGCTGGGACAGCCTCGGCGAATTCTTCGCCCTCGCCGCGTCCTTCGAGCACCTCGCCGACACCTTCAAGAATCCGAAGGCCAAAGTCCTCGCCGACACCCTCGACGCCGCCAACGGCAAGTTCCTCGAATTCGACCGCAGTCCCGGCCGCAAACTCGGCACCATCGACAACCGCGGCAGCCACTTCTATCTCTGCCTCTACTGGGCCCAGGAACTCGCCGCCCAAGCCGCCGACCCCGACCTCGCTGCGACCTTCAAACCCATCGCCGAAGCCCTAACCGCCAACGAGAGCAAAATCGTCGCCGAACTCCTCGCCGTCCAAGGCCAGAAAGCCGACGTCGGCGGCTACTACAAGCCCGACAACGCGAAGGCCGATGCTGCATTGCGTCCGAGCGCGACGCTGAACGGGATCTTGGCGGGAGTGTGAGTCGCCGCAAGACTCCATGAGCAGCCGCGCCCCGACATCCAAAACGCGCCCGCCGGCCAGAAGCCCTTTTGGGACATCGAGCGAGCCCGCATCGGCAGCACGCGAGAGGTACCTGTCGAGGTGCTCGTGAATGGTGTCTCTGTGCAAAAGCAAACTATCACCGCCGATGGGACGTCGCGTGATTTGGCCTTCGACGTGCCCATCGAAAAGAGCTGCTGGGTCGCACTCCGCATCCGCGCCAGTTCGCACACGAACCCCATCTTCATCATCGTGAATGACAAGCCCATCCGAGAGAAGCGCAGCCTCGAATGGTGTCTCAAAGGTGTCGATCAATGCTGGTCACAGAAAGAGGCGCTCATCGACCCGAAAGAGCACCCCGATGCCGTGGCGGTGTATGAACATACGAGGAAGGTGTATCGCGAGAGGCTGGCGGAGAATTAAAGCCGCAGCTTCTTCGTGAGCATGGCTTCCTTGTCCGTCTCGCTCATGGGTTTGAAGTCCACTTTGCAGTTCGGCAGCGCGGCCTGGATGACCTCCACGTCAGCGGCGGAGATGTCCACGGTCTCGATCTTGAGCTTGGTCAGCTTTGGCAGCGCCTTCAGGTGCGGGATGATCTTCACGCTCAGGCGGGCTTCGGTGAGTTCGAGGGATTCGAGCGTCTTGATCAGGGCGAGTGTGGCCATCGTCGATTCATCGAAGCTGATCGGCGAGTCCTTGCCCCAGTTCGGCAGGCGCTGCCCCATGCGCAGACCGGTGAGGTTCGTGAGCTTCAGCAGATGCGCGTTCCCCCCTTGGGTCTGCGCCGTATGCCAGGTGCGGAATTCCTTGAGCTGTGTGAGCTGGCCGATGGCCTCCATCGCGGCATCGCCTGCGGTCGATCCGGCAAAGGTGAGGCGCTCCAGCTTTGGCAGTGCCTTCAACTGCGCGAGGCCGCTGCCGGTAAACTTTTCCGAGCGGAAGGCGGGATGGAAGAACGACAGCGACTTGAGCTTTTGAAACGCGGTGAAGTGCTTGTAGCCCGCGTCGGTGAGCTGGATGCCATCGCTGCTCAGCCGTTCCAGTTCGGTGAGTCCGGTGAGCAGCACGAGAGTTTCATCCGTGATGGTTTTGCCGCTGATCGTGAGGTCTTTGATCGTCGTGAAGCTGCCGAGTGTGCGGAAGTCCGCCTCGGTGAAGGCATCACACTTCACATTCACCTGCGTGACGACTCCGGCAGTCTCCGTGACCTTGGCACCGAGTGCTTGGAGAGAGGCGACATCAGCCGCCTGGAGGCTGCCGCAAAGAACACTGAAGAGGAGGGGGATGAGTTTCATGGGCGCATGAAACGCAGGGCATGGGGATATTCTGACCACGTTGGAGAGAAGTTGAGACCAGCGAGTTTGTGATTGTCAGCGCGCGCGCCTCTTATCAAACTTCACGCCCATGAAATTCACCATCCTCGCTACAGCCTCCCTTTTCCTCATCGCCACCGCCTTTGTTCAGGCACAGACTCCGGCACCTGCAAAACCCGCAGCACCTGCGGTAAAACTGCCGCCCCAAGCCCCTGATGTCGCCGCCCAGAAGTTCGGCCCTGATGGCAAGGTGAACCCAGGCTTCGCTGCTGCACATGAGCGCTTCGTAAAGATCGCCCAGGAGGGCAAGGCTCAGCTCGTCTTCCTCGGCGACTCCATCACCGCCGGCTGGGGCAGCAAAAAGGACATCTGGGACAAGGCATTTGGTCAATACACGCCAGCCAACTTCGGCATCGGCGGCGACCGCACCCAGCACGTCCTCTGGCGCATCCAAAACGGTGAGCTGGATGGCATCAAGCCCAAGGCAGCCGTGCTCATGATCGGCACGAACAATGTGGCCACCGATACGGCGGAAGGCATCGCCAAAGGCGTCACCGTCATTGTCGAAACCATCCGCGCCAAACAGCCCCAGGCCAAGATCCTCCTTCTCGCCGTCTTCCCGCGCGGCGACAGGCCCACCGGCAAGCTCGGAGCCCCCAACGACAAGCTCAAGCAGGTCAACGCCATCATCGCCAAACTTGACGATGGGAAGAGCATCCACTTCCTCGACATCGGTTCCAAGTTCCCGCAGCCAGACGGTGCCCTTACCAAAGAAGTCATGCCTGACTTCCTCCACCTCTCCGCTGCTGGCTACCAGATCTGGGCCGATGCCATCAGCCCGAAGCTTGCTGAACTGATGAAGTAGTCGTGTCATCTCAGCAGTTCAGCGCATCACGCCATTGGTCACGCGTGATGCGCTGGCATCCAGTTCCTTTCTGACGAGACGATGATGCACCCAAGGGGCCGGGTTCAGGTGAATCGACCGTTTTGCAGGAAATGTCGGACCGCTCGCATGACACAGGGGCTGAAGAGCACCGTGAAATGATTCACGGGCAGAACCGTGAAGTCCGTGAGCCCTTCCACCTGGCCGCCACATGTGGTGACGAGGCCATCGTGCTCATCCCCCAGCAAGTGACTGAACAAAGGTAGCGTCGCCTTGTTTCCCATCAGCACACCCGTTCCGGGCGGCAGAGCACCCAGTGCCTTCGGCGTGCTGCCAGACGCGGTTCCGAGTTCATCCACGACCGGACCCAGAATCCAGCGTGGCCAGCACAGCGGCTGCAGCATGTCGATGATCTCATTGCCTTGGTTCGGTGGCACCAGCATCACAGTCCGCCCGAGCGGGAAGTCAGGATCACGCTGCGCCGCCCAGGCCCGAAACACGATGCCGCCCAGCGAATGCGTGACGAAATGAACACGAGTTCCTGGCTCGACCCTCAACTCCGCCAAAGTCGGTTCCAAGTGATCCTTCACCGCTTCAGCAATCGAAATACAGCGCGACGGATAATCCACACTCAGCACGCGATAACCAGCTCTCTGAATCCCAAACTGCAGCACGCTCATGCTCCGTCTCGACCGTCCGAGCCCATGGATGAGGATGACGGTATCTGGCGAACAAGTTTTTTGAGGCATGGCTGAAGAGCACTTCTGGGTCAACGTGCTCACAGAGAGCGGATACGCTTTTCCAGATCGCGGCGGTTGATCAGATCCACGATCTGCACGGTATCCGGCAGCAGACGGAAGAGCATCCGGTGATCCATGCCCACTCGCACGCGCAGCACGTCCGGCGCAACCTTCAGCCGCACTACACCCGAATAGGCTGAGGGGTCTCCCGCTGCCAATCGACCACAAAGTATCAAGGCGGCCCGGCCTATCTGGCGTGGCAGATGCAGGAGCGTGTCCTGGAAGCGGCGGGGAAACTCGATCAATCTTGGGGGCTGGGTGCTTTCCACCTCTCCTGGCAGCAGCAGATCGTCTTCAGAGGGCAGATGCTCCTGGGCGGGGGAGGGAGTCTTGGCCTTCTCTTTGCGCTCGGCTTTCATCTGCGCGTAGGCTTGCCCCAGTTCGCGCCGCAGTTGGGCGCGTTCCTCACCCGATTGGCGGTTCGCAGATTTTTCGAGGCGTAGCATTTCCTGGACCTCTCGGAGCTGGGCGGTGCCCGCCTCGATCTCGGCAGGCTTGGATTTTTCCGCCAAGCGCTTTTCCAGCAGGCGGACCTCTCGTTCTCGCTGGCGCAACTGCTCGGTCTGCTCGCGATTCTCCACAGCTTTGACTTCCAGCTTTTGGCGGACCACGCGCAATTCTTGGGCATCCTTGCCTTCATCGGCCACCTCCTCACTGAATCGTTTCTCCAGTAGGTCGGCAAAAGGCTCCTGGGGTGGCAATCCCATGCGATCCCTCGTTTTCAAAATGTGGTCCAGCAACTGAACACTCTCACGTTTGGAGATGATCGGGATCAGCCTCTGCGCCAGCAGGATGCCTAACGCTGGCATCGGCGAGATCATCACTGCATAGGCCAGCTCGCACTGCCACTTCTGTTCAGTCTCTTCGGGATTTAGTAGCGCATCTTTGACCAGCAGTTCCAGCATTGCCAGAAATGCCTCCGGGTCATCCTTGCGTAGTAGCAGCAGCGTGCCCGGTCTCACGTCCCAGGGTAGCGGGCCTTGACCGTAGCGCAGTTCCATCAAGCGCTCGGCCAAGTCTTTACGTCTCTTATCCGTCACAAAGCGCATCACCCAGTCCCAGAGCGTTTGTTGGGCGTCCCCATGACAACCGAGACGTTCAAAGGCCGTCACCGCCTCATCCACCAAACGGCGTGCAGACAGCTCGGCGATGAAGGTTTCCCGCATTTGATTTTTCTCCGGTATCTTCAGCACATCCAGCCGCGCTAGTTCGTGCGTGGGCAGCGTCTTCAGCTTGGCCGGATTCAGATGCAGTTCCTGCTCCGCCTTCACCTCCGCCACCGTCTTGCCCTCCACATCGGAGGAAAAGCGCAGCCGCTCCTGATCCTTCTCATGGCAGCAGCGCTTGTACTTCTGCCCACTGCCACAGGGGCAGGGGTCATTGCGACCGATCCTCTCCACCGCCCGCCGCACATGCGTCCCGCTGGCGATCACCTGGGGTGGTGTCTGCGGCAGCAAGTCCCGCACCTCCAGGCTGCACAGCTTCTCATAAATCTCCACTAACTGGCTGAAGAGCGGGCTGCCCACTCCCTGCTTTGTTAGCGGCGCCTTCTGCTCCAGCACCGTCTTCAGGTTCTCATCACCGGTGATCTCCGCCAGCCCCCGCAGCAGACCCGCCGCCATGCTGTCCTTACCGAGTTCACGTGCTTGCAGCCGCGCTTTGTTGATCAGGTCAGCGGGCAGTTTTCCTTCCCGATGCTTTTTACACCAGACTACCGCGATCAGCAGTGCCTCCACATTCCGCTCCCGGGTCATGGCCGTGTCATGAACCGCCTCCACCAGGTGCTCCCCCACTTCCCCTGTCATTTTCCAGACCACCCCCGCCATCAGCTTCCCATCCCGGATCATCCCCAGCCCGCGCCGCAGATGCCGCGAGTCCACCGGCCTCCCCGCGATAAGGGCCGCGCAAACAATGTATTGAAAGGCCTCCGCGTCCGACATCCGCACCGCCTCCCCCACCCAGGTGTCCAGCACCTCGTCCGTCTCCGGGAGCAGGGGCACCACCTCCAGCACTGGCTTCAAATGAAACCTGTTTCGTTGGATCAGTTCTTTGAGGTTGGGGTCCAGCATGGCTGGAAAGGAATTACAGCGAATCCCGCGGCGAATGTCTATTTTTCTTCGTAGCCAATGCTCTGCCCGGTGTCGCTGAGGACTGGCAGAGATCCTGCTTTACCAAAGGTAGCGCTGACGAAACGTCGGCTGCTGCCGCTGTGACATGCCCATCATGCAGCCGAGCGTCAGTCCCAGGGCGAGGGCTCCGAGAACGACCGGCAAGGGATGCTGGCGCACATAGTCCTTGGTGTCGGCGAGGGCGTCTTCAGCCTTTGTTGCCACCGTCAGGTAGGTGCCCTTCACGGCATCGGTCGCGTTCTGGGCGGCGTCCTTCGTGGCGTCGAGTGCATGCTGAGCGAACTCTTTGCTGTGGGCCAGACCGTCTTTCGCTTCGGTCGAGATCGTTTGGTACAGATCCTTGGCCGCAGAGGCGCCGCGTTGGGCAGCTTCAGTAGCCTGCCAGCCAAATTCCTTCGCGGCTTGGGGCAGTGGGCTTGACGGAGGCAGTGATGATGGGGTGGTATTCATAAGTAGGAGTGCATGCTGTCCCATCCACCGATCCTTCGCCATGGGGTGTACTACCCCCACGCCTGCTGCAGTTTGAAAACCTGCCGCGCAGGCTCTCCCATCAGCAGCATTGCCTTAGCGAAACTTTCACGCTTTGATTGGCCGCATTGTCCCCGACAAATGGCGAGCGCGTGACGCCCCACCCAGATTGACATGAAACTGCCTCCCTTATTCCTCGTCGCTGCTCTGTTCCTTGGTTGCTTGAATCTGGCGTTCGGCCAGACAGCCACGCTTTTCACCGTGGAGGAAAACGGCCCGCGTGCCCAACGGATCAATCTCGTGTTTCTCTCCGAAGGCTACACCACCGCTGACATGCCCAACTTCGCCACGCATGTGAACACGGCGGTGAACTTTCTCTTCACCAAGGAGCCTTGGCAGCAGTACCGGAGCTACTGTAATGTGTATCGGATCGAGATCGCCTCGAACGAGAGTGGGTGTGACAATGGCAACACCAGCGGAGCAGGCGGCACGCGCGATACTTATTTCAATACCGGCTTCAATACGCCGTCTGTGACCCAATTGCTCACGCTCGGCTCCGGCGGATCGACACGTGCGTACAACCTGCTGAACACTCATGTGCCTGAATACGATGTGCCCGTGGTGATCGTGAATGACACCAAGTACGGCGGTGCGGGTGGAGGGATCTCGGTGGCTTCGGTGAATGGCTCCAGTGCAGCCGTCGTGGAGCATGAGATCGGACACTCCTTTGCGGCACTGGCAGATGAATATGACACGGAGTACCTGATCTACACGCCAGGCGAAAGACCCAACAACACCGCCGAGACGACCCGCGCGCTGATCCGCTGGAATCACTGGATCGAGGCTTCCACTCCAGTGCCCACGCCCGAGACCGCTGCCTACGATGCGCTGGCGGGCTTGTTCGAGGGCTCCATGTACCGCACCTCGGGCTGGTATCGTCCGCATAACAACTCCCTGATGAGGAGCCTGAACCGCCCATGCGGACAGATCAACCGGGAGCAGTTCGTGCTGAAATTCTATGAGCGGGTGAGTTTGATCGATGCTCGCACCCCGACGGCACCCACTCTCAACATTGCTTCGCCGAGCCCCTTGGACTTTGCCGTGACGGCCAAGGTGCCTTCCAGCGGCCTCGCGCTTCAGGTGACCTGGGCGGTCAATGGCGTCGTCCAGCCAGGACAGACGGGCACCTCTTTCAGCATTCTCTCCAACGTCCTCGGTAATGGCACACATAGCGTCACAGCCACCCTGCAAGACCCGACGCCTTTTGTGCGCCTGGATACCGCAGGATTGCTCAATGAAGTCGTGACCTGGAATCTCAATCTCAGCGGCCAGGTGCCCATCATCAGCGACATCGCCAACCAAGTCACGGATGAGGATACCGCGACGGCGCAGATGCCCTTCACTGTGCTCGACGGCACCATCCCCGCCACCTCCTGGGTGGGCTCCGCCACCAGCAGCAATCAGGCGCTTGTGACCGCCTCAGGCATCGTCCTCACCGGCACAGGTGCCAGCCGCAGCATCCAGGTCACCCCCGTTCTGAATCAGTCCGGCACCACGACCATCACCCTCTCGATGACCCACAATGGCAACACCTCCACCGAGACCTTCGACCTCACCGTGAATCCAGTGAATGACCCGCCGACGATTGGAAACATCAACAACCAGACCATCTCCTACAATTCCACCACGGGAGCGGTCGCCTTCACAATCAATGATCCAGAGACTGCCGCCAACGCCCTCCTCGTCACCGCCGGAAGCAGTGACACCGATCTGGTGCCAGAGGCAAACATTCTCCTCGGAGGCAGTGGCAACAACCGCACGGTCTCCGTGACTCCGGCAGCCAACATGGGCGGCTCCAGCATCATCACCCTTTTTGTCAGCGATGGCAGCGCCACTTCAGAGCGAGCTTTCACCCTCATGGTCAGCTCAGCAGACATCGACATAGAGGCACCGGACGGGAGCAGTCTCGCGAGTGGAGACAGCCTCAGTTTCGGCACGGTCAGTTTCGACGCGAACAGCATCATGCCCATCACGGTGAGGAATGGCGGTATCGTCACCTTATCCGGCATCATCCCCAGCTTTGCTGGAGCAGATGCGTCGATGTTCCGCGTCATCACCGCTCCAAACGGCAGCCTCGATGTCGGCAGGAGCACCACGCTGGTCGTGCGTTTCTCTCCCACCGCCGAGGGGCTAAGGACAGCCACCCTGAACATCGCAAGCACTGATCCCGACGAGTCGCCCTTTGCCATCGAACTCACTGGGACTGGCGTGCAGCCACCGCAGCCCTTCTTCACCCGCCAGCCCGCCAGCCGCCTCCTGCTGCTCGGCAGTGAAGCCACGATCAATGCCACGGCCACCGGGGACCCCACGCTCACCTACCAGTGGAAAAAAGGCAGCGCCGACATCAAAGGCGCGACCTCGACGAGCCACATCATCCCGCTAACTAAAATCGCCGATGCCGCAGCCTACCGGCTCATCGCGGCCAATCCCGTGGGGCCTCCCGTCTCATCCCTGCCAGCCTACCTCGGGCTGGTTACCCTGGGTGAGCCCGCCAAAACGGTCAAGAACGGCACGACGCTGACCCTGAAATGCACCGTCGCCGCACCCTCAGGTCCAGGTGTGAAAGCACTCTATTCCTGGCGTCGTGGCGGCACACCCTTGACCAATGGCAGCAAGCTCAACGGTTCCACTGTGAGTGGCGCAGACAAGGCGTCTCTCAGCATTGCCAAGATCGGCATGGGAGACTCAGGCAACTACACTTGCCTCGTCACTCTCGACACACCAGGGAATGATCCCCAACTCGCCAATGGAGACACCGCCGTCAGTGTGGTGGAGGCGCTGCCCGTGCTCGCTCCCATCCCGCTGCCCACCCCCGCCTCGGTCAGCCAGAGCATCGACGTGACCGTCACCGCCACCAACTCACCCACCAGTTTCACCGTCACCGGCCTGCCCAAAGGTTTGTCCATGAACCTCAAGACGGGACGCATCACCGGAAAGCCGGTGGAGCCGAGCAAGAAGGCCCTGGGAGCCTACATCCCCAGCAAGATCACCTTCAAAGCCGTGAACCCCGTCGGCACCAGCCCTCCGGTGGACTTCGACATGGTCATCGAGCCGCTCGATCCTTCCCTTGTCGGCACTTTCAATGGCATCGTCAACCGCGATACACTCACCACCTTCTTCATGGGCGGCACCACGCAGGTTACCGTCGGCACCACCGGTGTCGTGTCGGGTTCCGCGATACTCGCCGGGCAAAAGCACACCATCGTCGGCGTGCTGGACATCACCGTCGGCAAAAATCCCACCGCCCGCCTCACCGTGAAGCGGAATCCCGCCACTCTCGGAGATCTCCAGATGGATCTCGGCATCTCCTCGGGGGATGATTACCTCAGTGGCAGCATCTCCGATCCCAGCTTCGTGCTCCGTGACGCTGTCTTGCTCACGGGAGACCCGCTCGACCCCGGTCACGCCGATGGCAGCGCCGAGGAGGCCCGCTTTGACAGCCCCTCTGGCATCGCCCTGCTCCAGGATGGCAGCTTCTATGTGGCGGACACCGGCAATCATGTCATCCGCCTCGTGCAGGGCGGCACCGTCTCCACCTTCGCAGGCACGGTGGATGTCGCGGGCTCCACCGACACCACCTTCGATGGTCCCGAAAGCCTCGCCCTCGGCCCGGATGGCATCATCTACGTCGCCGATACCGGCAATGCCACGATCCGCAAAGTCACCGCGCTGGGAGTCGTCAGCACCTTCGCCGGCATGGCTGATCAAATCGGCAGCAGCAACGGCACCGGAGCCGCCGCACGTTTCGACAAGCCGAGCGCCCTCTGCTTCGATCCAGCAAACAACCTTTATGTCGTGGATCGTGGCAATCATACGATTCGCAAAATCACCCCAGCAGGAGTCGTCACCACCCTCGCGGGAAACGCGGACACCCCCGGCCACAAAGATGGCGCTGGTGCCACCGCACTTTTCAGCAATCCGCGTGGCATCGTCTATGAGCCCGTGCTCAAGGCCCTCTTCGTCACTGACATGGACAACGATGTCGTCCGCAAAGTCACCCTCAGCGGCACGGTCTCCACCTATGCAGGCACTCCTGGTGTGGATGACCTCGCCTACGGTCTCGCCCCGAACGCACGCTTCTACGATCCCATCGGCATCGCCACCCTCGGAGATGGATCGCTCATCGTCGGTGATCATATCCTCCGACTCATCACCCCAGGTGGCATCGTCAAGCCGTTCACCAATGCTTTTGTCGGCAACGATGGTTACGCAGCCGACCAGCCAGTCGCCCTCGCCTACCACGCCGCCGAGCAAAAGATGATCGTCGTCCATGACCGGCTCCATGCCATCTCCACCCATCAGCCCAGCCTCGACACCTTCCCCGGCGCGCCTTTCTATGCACGCCGGAACTCCTGGACCAGCGCCGTCCCCGTTCCCACACCCATGCAGGGCGACTACAATGCCGCCATTCTCGGAGTACCCTCACTCACCCAGCCCGCTTCTGTGCCTGAGGGTGATGGCTTCGCCCGGCTCACCCTCGGCAAGACCGGCATCGCCACTTGGTCCGGACGCACACCCGATGGCACCGCCTTCACCGCCTCCTCCTTCATGGCCGGAAACTACGACCTGCCGCTGCACGCCATGATGCATCAAAACACCGCCAGCCTCCTCGGCCACTGTTTCATCAATCCGACCTCGCTCGATCTCGTCAGCGACATCACGCCCGAGCTCAGCCTCTTCAAGCTCTCGCAGCAACTTAACGGCATCGACCGCAGCTACAAGGCAGGCATTCCCTACCTCGGCCTGCCCTTGTTTGGCGGCAAATACACCCCGAACGATGTGCATGACTTTCTCGGGTTCCAGACCAGTCCCGCCGCCATGCAGATGACCTTCGGCGAGTCCCTCATCAGCTCCTTCCAGCAGGCCCTCACCCTCTCCAAGCCAAACGCCGTCTCCATCCCCGCGCCCGTGAAATCGCTCGCCATGAAGATCGATCCGAAGACCGGCCTCATCACCGGTAGCTTCAAAGAGGGCACTCCCGCCATCACCGTTCCCTTCGCCGGCATCCTCATTGATTACGAGGCTGGCAACACCCGCCAAGGCTTCGGCCACTACCTCCTACCCGCCTCCGCCAGCCCCACCGCCCCCATCCGCTCCTCCCGCTTCATTTTAGAATGAAATCGTTGGTCCGGCGAAAGCAGGATGGGTTGGAAAGTTGGCCATGGCTTTTGTAGGCCATGGCCCCGGTGTCGGAGGATCATGATCCATAAACCTCTACTTCGTGCGCACCACCAGCACGCGGCGATCCTGTTGCATCTCCACTTCGTTGCCCTGGGGATACATGGGGAAGCTCTCACCGTAGCCGTGGGCGCTCAGCACGCTTGCCGGCACACCGTAGCGCTGGGTGAGTTCATCATACACGCGCTGGGCTCGTGATGCCGACAGCTTCACATTGTATTCGTCCGTGCCATCCGTGCTCGTGTGACCTTCGATGTCAAACACGGTGCCGACCTCTGTCTTGCTGATGGCCAGAATCACGCCTGCCACTTGCTGAAGAGCATTGCGTGACTCCTCGTCGAGCAGCTCCGCTGTCTCTTTCACAAAGAGCACCGGGAGCGTCACATACGGCAGCTCGCGGCTTTGCCCCTGCTCTTCCACCAGCACGACACTGCGCTCTGAATTGTACACACGGCGCGGCTGGCCGGGAGTGTCCACCACAGTGGTCGTCTTCGTGGTCTTCACCGCCGTCTGCGGGACGGGCGTCACGACCACCACCTTGGGTGCCAGTGACAACTGGCGCTGCACCACGGCGGAATCCAGCGTGCGCACCACGATGGAAGGCTGCGCCACGACTTGAACAGCAGGTTGCACGACGACGACATTCGGCGTTGCCGGTGATGCTGGGACAACGGTGACTTGAGCGTGCAGAGGGATCTGCGTCAGGCAGAGAACGGGGAATAGAAACAGGGAGGTCTTCATAATTTTGGGGGTGGTTGCTTTTGTTTTGGTTAGCGATTTCATGCCTCGCTGGTTGCCAGTCCTAATGCCATGGGGTCAAACCCGACCCTGAACATCCCGGCGTATCGCGCCGACACAGTGGGGTTAGACCCCATGGTGAATGATGGGCAGCCTCATAGCTTCGAGCCCATGAAAAACACATTGCTCAAATCACTCAACACGCTGCTTTGCCTGGCGGCGCTTTCCACTGCTGGGATCACGCTGGCGCAGAACGTCGAGGCCACCACGACGACCACCACCTCGGAGGGAACCGTCAGCGAGTTTGGGCCGCAGGGACTCATCATCAAAACAGCCGCTGGCAGCCAGCCGGTGCGCTACATTTCCAACGATACGACGAACTACGTGGATGAAAATGGCAACGCCGTCTCCGCCAAGCTCGTGACCTCCGGACTTCCTGTCACCGTGTATTACACCAAGGTCGGCGACACGCTGATCGCCTCCAAAATCATGGTGAGAACAGGAGGCGTCGCACCCGCCATAACTGTCTCGCCCAGCGTAACAACTCAAACCGCGACCATGTCCATGGGGACAATCAGCGAGTTCGGTCCACAGCGGATCATCCTGCGGACGGAATCTTCTCCGCAGCCCCTGCCCTACACGTACACCAAGACGACGACTTATGTGGATGAAAGTGGCGCACCCGTCTCCATCGAGACAGTGAAGTCCGGCCTCCCTGTCACCGTGTATTACACCCAGGTGGGTGACACCCTGGTGGCTAACAAAGTCATCGTCAGAAAAGCCGTGGTCGTCCCAGTCCCAGTCGTCGAAACCACGAAGACCACGACGACGACCACCACCAAACCATAACCCGCCCAAACGATAACCACGACTATGAACAAGCTACTTCTCTCCCTTCTGGCAGGTGCCAGCCTGATCTGCCTCTCCAACTGCGAGAGCTACGACCACGATGACGACGATGATGAAGATCATCGCCACAACCGCGGCAGCACGACCACGACCACCACCGAAGAAACCACGGTCAGCTCACCCACCTCACTCGTCCCGCTGTCTGCCACCGTGGAAACCCAAACCACTCGCACCTACTAGCCGACAGCGCGAAACCGCACACACACGAAAGCGGCCCGGCGAAAGTCCGGCCGCTTTTTCATGGGGTGAGGCGTCTGTCACCTCTTCATCGAAGATTGCCGTTCGAATGCAAAAGTCGGAACAACGCGGGAGTGGGCTCCCGTCCTGATGTTTTCGGCATCCAGGACAGAGGCCACGCCATTTAGCATCCCGATTGAGGCATTTAACCTTCAGATCAATTCATTTACCCCTGAGTTTGGGTCGTTTACCCTTTGGATTAATTCGTTTATCCTTCGGGAGAGTTCGTTCACCCCAAGGGAAAAGTCATTTACCCCTCGGAGTAAATGATTTTTCCCTGCGCTTAACTTGTTTGCCCCGCAGGCTAAACCATTTCTCCCACGGGTTAATTCGTTTCTCCTGAAGGGTAAACGAACTCACCCAAGGGAGAAACGGCTTTTCCCGCAGCTGAAGTGGCTTTGCCTGGAGCGTAAACGAGCCAACCCGAGGGTTAAATGGCCGAATTTTCGGCTTTTTCGACCGACACCGGCTTCGGAAGCGTGGAGCGGTAGGAGCTGCCAGATCGTCCCGACCGCTTTTCCACCACGACCACGCTGCCCTTGCGCATCATGCGGTTGATGAAGCTTTTGATCAGCGGTCCGCGCGGAGAATTTCGCAGGATTTTGCCCGCCGCCCGCCGCAAATCCTCCGGCCTGAAGCCCGACTCCGGCATCGCATGCAGGCTTTCCATCAGCGCCTCCTCCAGCGTCTTCCTTGGCTCAGCATCCACTGCCGCCGGGCTTTCCGCAGCAGGCATCGGCACCGCCGCACTCCCCTGCCCCGCCACCGGCCCCAGCCCAGACCGATGCTCCTCTAGCAGCGCCCGCACCCTCCGCACCATCTCCAGGTCCGAGATCAATTTCGCCTCCAGCCGAGCCAGAGCATCCGGGGATAAATCAGAAACTGTCATGCCAAAAAAGTGATCCCTTTCATTAAATAATCAATGATTCGTTTCTCATGAACCAAAACCCCATTCCGCACGGCACCCATGGAGCGCGGAACTCCGATTCCGCAGCACCTCGAACGCCGAGGAGACCCCGTCTTCGAACCCACTTCCTCCGCCCCCCACGTCTTGGTTGAAAGACCTCGAAAGAACATAGGCGAGCCCGGCAGCCATCGACCCGCTGCGGAATCGGAGTTCCGCGCTCCAAGATGCCGTCAGACCGCTGAGACAGACAGAAACCTAGCTCTGTGAGGTGGTTCGGGTCGAAATCCACGCTTGGCTTTGCAGACCCGGTCCGTTATTTTCCTTCATTATGGCAACCCAAGAACTCTTTGCTCAAGTCGCGCGCCTCCCCTCTGAAGAGCGGCGTTTTTTGGCTGAAATGATCTGGGAGACGGTGGATGCCGACTTGCCCGCCCAGTGGGAAAACGACGCCACGATCTCCGCCGAGGTCGAGAGACGTTTTGAGGCCTTCAAAGCCGGGCGTGAAAAGGGCCTGAGCCACGACGAGGTCTTTGCCGCCGCCAAGGTGCTGGCCGCATGAATATCGTCTATTCGGAACAGTTCCAGGCGGAGCTGTGCTGCGTGACCGGACGCTACAGCGCCGAGGACAAGGCGCTCGGTCGGCGCTTCGTGCAGACGGTCGAAAACGCGGCTTTGGAGATTCAGGCGGACCCGCTGCGCTGGCGGGTGTTTGATGGGCGCGTGCGTCGCTGCCTCGTTCCCCGCTTTCCCTACATCATCTATTATTTGGTCGAGGATGAGGTGCTCTACTTGGGAGCCCTGCTGCACAGCGCGAGACACCCGGAAGCCTATCGCGACTCATTCACCGATCTGTAGGAAACCCTCAATAGAGGGACGGACACTTTGTCTGCTGATGCCGTTTCCTGTTGGCCGAGATGTCATGTTCACATAATCTCTTAAAATGCCTGACGTTGATTCAGATTTTGAGCACTGTTTTTATCATAGCTTTCCTCGCCGGAATGCCACCGATGCACACGGATTGCGGGTTCTCGAATTGATGTGCCGAAATGGGCTTTTGCTAGTTCCCGAGGAGGTTTCTTGGTGTGATCCCACGCAACCGGATCGGACGAAGCGGATTCACGCCGTTCAACGTCGCCTTTGTTTCACGGGATTGTCACGTGATGAACTCGCAAGGCACCTTCAAACATTTGGCCCGTTTTCAATAGAGTTATCCGCTGAAGCATTGCGATCAATCGGTGGACTCCCAGTTATCTACGTCCCGGAACAAATGACAGACGACCATCTGTATGATGGCATAGGAACATCGCTTCTAGGAAACCTCGCGGCCTCTGCAACGGTGATTTCACAACTAGCCGAAACCATGCAGCTGGACGGGGAATCAATCTGGTTGGATGTAAAATTCAACGATGGACGCCAGATCAAACGAACCTTTTCAGCAATAGAGACTTCTGCGATTAAAGAATTCTTAACACTGGTGTCAGCAGCTCAGGGCCTACCATTTCATGAAATGCGAAATGCGATGATGGCGATGTCGAGCTTGTTTTATCCAACCGACAATCCCCGATACAACGGAATTCTTGGATACTACAGACAACGCGAGTGGAGAGTTATCTCCGGCCTGTTTGTTCGTGGCAAACCGACTACAAGTGTCGCAACCGTTGAGCAGAGCTCCGAATTGCTCCAACTGGATACACCCTTCTTCTCGCAGGAATTAGCGTTCGCAGATGGTCTATTCTCACTGGCTAAAAAATCACACTTTCTGAGCCGAATTCATGACAAGCATGTTCTTTCTCTTGTTAACAGAGTGATTGTTCCAGCGTCGTGCAGGACGCAGGCCGGAGACATTCTGAAACGCTATGGAATCGAAGTTCCAGTATCAACGATGCATTGATCTAAAGACTTCGAAGTTCGAGAACACGCAATCACCCCACTGCCTCCGCACACCTCCCGCACAGCGTCGGATGCTCTGCATGCGTTCCCACATCCGGGAGGAGCTTCCAGCAGCGTTCGCATTTGGGGTTGGTGCAGACTTCGACCGTTGCCGCCAGTTCTGAGCCACGGGTGATGTGGAGGTCGCTGAGGATGAAGAATTCCTGGAGGGTGGGGAGGTCCTGGAAGACGGGGTTGGTGAAGCCGGCCTCGGGGAGGGTGAGCTTGACGGTGGCTTCGAGGTTGGAGCCGATCTTTTTGGCCTGACGGGCGGCTTCGATGGCTTGCTGGATGACGGCGCGGGCCTTCAGCAGTTCTTCGACGGCGGCGGTGGCTTCGGTGCTGGCGAAGGTGTTGTTCGGCTGCGGGAAGGCTTCGAGGTGGACGCTGTCTTGGTGGCCGAGGAACTCCCAGGTCTCGTCGGCGGTGTAGGCGAGGATGGGGGCGAGGAGCTTGGTTAACGTCTCGGTGATCTCGCGGATGGTGGCCTGGGTGGCGCGACGGCGGGGGCTGTCGGCGGCATCGCAGTAGAGGCGGTCCTTGGTGATGTCGATGTAGAGCGCGGAGAGATCGCCGGAGACGAACTGGGTGATGGTGCTGGTGACTTTGCGGAAGTCGTAGGCGGCGTAACCGGCGAGGCAGTCGGTGAGGACGCTGTGGAGGCGCTCGAGGATCCAGCGGTCGATGAGGGGGAGGGACTCTGTTGACGGGATTGACGCGGGAGATGGGGCGTCGTGGAGGTTGCCGAGGAGGACGCGGAAGGTGTTGCGGATGCGGCGGTAGCTCTCGCCGGTTTGCTGGAAGAGTTCTTCGCTGAAGGGGACGTCGTTTTGATAATCGACGCTGGCGGCCCAGAGGCGGACCATGTCGCCACCGTACTTGTTGTAGTAGTGGTCGGCGGTCATGGGCTTGGCGGCTTTGTCGGTGCCCTGGTCGCTTTTGCTGATCTTTTTACCGCTGGTATCGACGACGAAGCCGTTCGTGATGACGGTTTTGTAAGGGGCGATGCCGCGGACGGCGACGCTGACCATGAGGCTGCTCTGGAACCAGCCGCGATGCTGGTCGGTGCCCTCGATATAGACATCGGCAGGGCAATACAGCTCGGGGTGGCGATCCAAAACGGCGACGGAGGAGGAACCGGAGTCGATCCAGACATCGAGGGTGTCTTTGCAGCGCTTACTGCCCTCAGGCAGACCGACGAGGTCGCTCCAGAAAGCGTCGTCTTTTTCAAACCAGAGGTTGGTGCCGTGCGTCTCGACGGCGTCGGCGACCTTCAGGGAGATGGTGTGATCCATGATGGCCTGGCCTTCGGCATCGTAGAAGATGGGGAGCGGAACGCCCCAGGTGCGCTGGCGGGAGATGCACCAGTCGGGGCGGCTTTCGACGGTGCCGTAGATGCGGTTGCGACCCCAGGCGGGGAGCCAGTTCACGGTGTCGATGGCCTTCAGGGCTTCGTCGCGGAAGGCGGCGATGCGGATGAAGAACTGCGGGACGGCACGGAAGATGATGGGTGTCTTGGAGCGCCAGCAATGAGGATACTGATGGACGTATTTTTCGTTGCCCAAGAGCGCGCCTTTGGCCTCGAGGATGGCGATGATGCCTTCGTTGCTCTTGAAGACGTGCTGACCGACGAACTCGGGCAGGCCGCACTCGGCGGTGAAGCAGCCGGCGTCATCGACGGGGGAGAGGATCTCCAAGCCGTGCTCTTTGCCGGCGATGTAGTCGTCCGCGCCGTGGCCGGGGGCCATGTGGACGGCTCCGGTGCCGGTGTCGTCGGTGACGAAGAGGGCCTCGATGATCTTCGACGTGCGGGGCAGGAAGGGATGCTGAGCCGCGCCGCCATTGAGCAGGCTGCCTTTGAACTTCTCCGGTGCATGGGTGGGATCGAGCACGAAACCGGTGGCCGCTTGGAAAGCCTCGAGACGCGAGGTGGCGATGACGAGCTTCAGGCTGCGACCGCTGGCGGCGTGGGTGAAGATGCCGCAGATGTAGTCAAAGCCGGGATGCAGGGCGATGCCGAGGTTGGCCGGAAGTGTCCAGGGCGTGGTGGTCCAGATGACGAGATTCGCACCATCGAGTCCGGGCGGTGGATTGACCAGTGCAAAGGTGACGAAGATGGCCGGGGAGGTCTTTTCTTTGTACTCGACCTCGGCTTCGGCGAGGGCGGTCTGGGCACCGTAGCTCCAGAGGACGGGGCGCTTGGCACGATAGACGAGGCCTTTCTCCAGGAACTTCGCGAAGGTGCGCATGATGTCGGCCTCATACGTCGGCGCGAGCGTGAGATACGGATTCTCCCAGTCGCCGAAGACGCCGAGGCGCTTGAAGGACTGGCGCTGGATGTCGATGAACTTGCGGGCGTAGGCCTCCGAGCGCGTGCGGACTTCCGCAGGGGCGAGGTCCTTGGCTTCCTTGACGACTTTGAACTCGATGGGCAGGCCATGGCAATCCCAGCCGGGGATGTAGGGCGCGTGGAAGCCGGCCATGGTCTTGGACTTCACGATGAGGTCCTTGAGCACTTTGTTCAGCGCGGTGCCCATGTGGACGTCGCCATTGGCAAAAGGGGGGCCGTCATGCAGGACGAACTTTGGGCGTCCGGCGGCCTGCTTCATGATGCGCTGATAAAGGCCGCCCGCTTCCCATTTGGCTAGGCGCTGGGGCTCCCGCGTGACGAGGTCCGCCTTCATGGGGAAGTCGGTCTTCGGCAGGCGGACGGTGTCTTTGTAGTTCTTCTTGGCTGGGGTCTCGGCGCTCATGGGTCTGGGAAAAGGGAGCGCGAGACTACGCAGGCGGTGCCGATGGGCAATAGCTGATAGGCGGCGGGAATGCGTCCTGCGTTGACGCTAACGCCGGGACGCCGCATCATCGCGGCGTGTCCTCACCTGCCCAAGCCATGCAAACTCTCGCCGCCGAACTGGCGCGGCTGGCGGCATCGGGCGGGAGTGAGGGGGAGATTTTTCAAAGGGTGCTGGCCCGGCTGATCGCAGCCACGGAGGCGCTCGGCGGGGCTGTGTGGCTGGTGGCGCGTCGCGAGGGGCAGGACATTGCGCTGAAGCAGGGGGCGGTGGTGAATCTGGAGGAGGCCGCCGGTCCTGCGGAGAGCGGGCAGCGCCAGCAGGTGCTGCGGGCAGCCAGTGAGGTGATCCTTTCCTCCCAGCCGCTGGTGCTCATGCCCGCGCCTGCGGGACAGGAGGCGGTGACGCCCGGCGTGCTGGTGAATCTGGGGCCGCATGGCATCGTCGGCGTGCCGCTGCGCAGTGGCGATGACCAACTCGGGGCCGTGCAGCTCTGGTTTCCCGGGCAGAGCGATCCGAAAAAGCTGGCCGATCTGGCGCTGAAAGTTCAGGCGCTGATGGCCGATCTGGGACCGCGTCTGCGCTCCCGTCAGATGCGCGAACTCGGCGCTCAGAGCCGCAGGCAGCAGCAGCTTCTGCAAATGGCGCTGGATGTGACGGGCCAGCTCGATGCGGCCCAGGGCGCGCGACTCGCCGCCGCTCATGCCCGCGAGCTGCTGGGGATCAATCGCATCAGCTTCCTGACCCGCGAAGGCGACCGCTGGCGGGTGCTCGGCGTGTCCGGTCAGGCGCAGGTGGACACAAGGTCTGAGCCGGTGACGCGCATGATCAAACTGGCCGCCGCCGAGGCAAAGGATCAGCCGTGGGTGATCGTGCGGGGTGAATCACCGGCAGCAGACTGGTACTTTGCCGAGACACAGATGCAGTCCGCCGTGCTCATGCCGCTGCGCGATGGCGCGGAGGGCCGCGTGCTCGGCACGATGCTGGGCGAGAGTGTGGAGGCGGCCACTTTTGGCTCGGCTGGCACGCCGGGAGATCCGCGACCGCCGGTGCTCGCGCTGGCGCAGTGGCTGGCGGATCTGGCGGGCCGATCCATCCGGGCCGCGCTCGTGCATCAGGCGCTGCCACTAGGACCGACTTTGGCGAAACTGGGGCATTGGCGCACGGAGGCGACGGCCACCCAGAAGCGTCGCTGGCTGGTGTGGAGCCTCGGTTTTGCCGCGCTGCTTCTGCTGGGTCTGCTCTGGCCACTGAAGGTGAAGGTGGAGGGCGACTGCACTTTGCTGCCACGTCAGCGAGCACTGATCACCACCGAGTCCGCCGGGCGCGTGGAGGAGGTACTGGTGCGGGAAGGTGTGGCCGTGAAGAAGGATCAGATCATTGCCAAACTCGACACGAAGCGGCTGCAATCCGAGCTCGAAAGCACCACGCAAGCCCGCAAGCGGCTGGAGGCCGAGGTCGAGCGGCAACGAGGCATGGGCAAGGAAGCGCTGGCGCGAATCGCCACTCTGGAAGCACAGGCCACCGCCGAGACCGAGAAGCGGCTGCGGATGGAGATCGACCTCTCCGCGCTGCGTGCGCCGATGGATGGCGTGGTGATGACGAAGGACGTGCATCTGCGCACCGGGATGTTTTTGCAGGCCGGAGAGACGCTGGCAGAGATCGCCACCGTGGATGCCTGGGATCTGCGGTTGGAGATCGCCGAGGCAGACATCGCCGAGATCGAGGATGCGCTGGACGAGCAGGCTCCGCGGGAGGTGCGCTACCTGCTCTACACCCAGAGCGCGCGCGAACTCACCGCGAAGCTCGAGAGCAAAGCCCAGATCAGCCCCGCGCTGCATCCGGGGAAGGACGGCGGCGTCTTCAGCATCACTCTTGCGAAGGTGGAGCTGCCCTCCGAGCTGCGCCCGCTCATGCGTCCCGGTTTGACCGGACGCGCGAAGATCGAGCTCGACACCCGCGCCAGCGGACGCGTGCTGCTGCGCAAATTCACCCGCTGGCTGCGGATGCGCTGGTGGCTGTGAGAGAAAGGGGCTGCGAGGATTCTCGGCCAAGTGCGTTTTAGAGATTGCCCCGCGCGCCGGGTGCATTGCATCCTCTCCATTCTCTCATGAAGTTCATCGCCTCCGCCCTCCTCGCTCTCGCGTTTGCCAGCTCCGTCCTGGCTGCCGATGCCGTCAAGCTCACCCGCGTTTATGAAAAGCTCGAAACGAAGTGGCCCATCGCCGTCGTGATCCCGCCGGATGGCTCGCAGCGTGAGTTCCTGGTGCTCCAGCGCGGTCAGGTGCTCATCTTGCCAAAGGATGAAAAGAGCGGCGAAGCGAAGACCTTCCTCGACATGAGCCCACGTGGCATGGAGGCGGCGAACGGCAAGTTTGAAGAAGGCGTGAACGGTTTTGCCTTCCATCCGAAGTTCGCCGAGAACGGCCTCTTTTACCTCTGCTACACGCAGCAAAAGCCAAAGCGTCTCGTCATCAGCGAGATGAAGGCGAACGGCGACAAAGCCGATGAAAGCACCGAGCGCGTGTTGCTTGAAGTGCCGCTGATCAACTGGAACCACCACGGCGGTAACATCGTCTTTGGTCCTGATGGCTACCTCTACATCGGCGTGGGTGACACCTCGAAGCGCAACGACGAGAAGCGCATGGCTCAGCTCAACGCGGTGATGGTCGGCAAGGTGCTGCGTATCGACGTGAACAGCCGCGAGTTTCATGGCGCGTATGGCATCCCAGCGGACAATCCTTTCGCCGATGGTGTGGACGCGCTGCCGCAGATCTACGCGTATGGCATCCGCAATCCCTGGGGCATGAGCTTCGATGACAAAGGCCGGCTCTGGCTCGCCGATGTCGGCCAGGATCTGTGGGAAGAGATCAACTGGATCGAAAAAGGCGGGAACTACGGCTGGAGCTATCGCGAAGGCTCACGTCAGTTCATGCTGCGGACTGACACGCCACCCGAAGGCGCGAAGCTGATCGACCCAATCTTCGAATACAATCACGGTGAAGGCCTGAGCATCACCGGCGGCATCATTTACAAAGGCAAGGCGCTGAGCGATCTCGCTGGCAGCTACATCTATGGCGACTTCGTGCTCGGCAAAGTCTGGGCACTGCGCGTGGACGATGCAGGCAAGGTGCAGAACAACACGCTCCTCTACACCAGCCCGCAGACTCCTGCGAACGATCCGAAGAAGAAGCCCACCGTGCTCGTGAAGCCCACCGCCTTCTGCGCGAATGCCGCTGGCGAGATGCTGGTGCTCGACTGGAACGGCGCGGTGTATCGGCTGGAGAAGTAGAACGAGATTTCCAATTCGTTCATCTCTTGAAGGCGGGACTCGATCCCGCCTTCATCGTTTCACCGCCGTCATAAACCCACGGTCCGCCACGGTGTCCTGATATGCCCCGGGCTCGAAACCGAGCCCGCTCATCAGCTCGGCATACTCCGCCGGGCTGTAGCATTTGCCCTGGGTGATGTTCATGAGCAGCGCCGAGTATTCCGCCACGGCCATGGGCCCGGCTTTGTCATCGTGGATGAAGGCATCGTGGATCACTAGCAGGCCATCGCTGGGCAGAGTCTCCACCGCTTTCACCAGCAGCGCTCGGGCTTCGGCCACATCCCAGTCGTGCAGCACGTTCGAGAGCAGCACGATGTCAGCCTGCGGCCAGCTAACCTGAAACATGTCTCCCGCCACGACCTGAACGCGATCTGTCAGGCCGTGCTTCTCGATCTCCTTCCGCACGATGGCATCCACGGGCGACTGCTCCAAGACGGTGGCGCTGAGTTGCGAGTGCGCGGCCACCATGGTGGATGAGTAGATGCCCGAGCCGCCGCCGACATCGAGCAAGTGCCGCCGCTGGCCGAGATGTGGCGTGATGCCCTTCGCCAAGAACTGCCCGAAGACCATGCCGCGGCTGTTCATGAGATCGGTGAAGCTGCGCGCGAACTCGGGTTCGAGCATCGACTCATGCCAGTCCTTCGCATCGGACTTCGCCTGCCAGTTCCCCGGCTTGCCGGTTCGCAGCACTTGGAGGAAACCTTGAACGATGGGCGTGTCTTTGATGGGCGCATAATACGGCCCCAGGAACCACGGCGAACCTTTGACCAAATGCTCGCGAGCCTGCGCGGTGAGATGATGTCCGCCTGCGGCATCCGTGGTCACGAGTCCACTCGCACGGCAGAGCGTCAGCAGCACATCCAGCGGCCTGGCGATGAAGCCGAAGTGAGCAGAGATGGCATCACTGGTTGAGCCATCGTTTTGCCCGAGCCAGGTAAAGAAATCGAAGTGTAGCAGCGCGGTGGCGATCAGCTCGGCGGAGTATTGGCGATCACGGAAACGCAGAAGCTGCGCGGGGTCGGTGCTGGGGAGGAGAGTGAGGGCTGGGTTCATGAAAAGAGGGTCACTGTTTGCCGGAAGTGCGCACGGCTTGGGGCGCGGCTCCGCTGCGGTCGATGCGGATGCCGTAGCGCTCCAGCAGGGTGCCGGCGACGAGATGAAGCTGCGTGGCGGATTGATTGTACTCCGCGTGAGCGGCGAGATGCCGAGTGCGTGCCTCGGCCAGCGAGGCACGGGCGCGGAGCACATCAAAGGTGCGCGCGAGGCCGGTCTCGAGTCGCTTTCGTTCCGTCTCCAGTAGCTTCTCGGCGAGCCGCTCGGATTCGCGCGTGGACTCCATTTTTGCCCGCGCGGCTCTGACACGAGCGAGCACGGTGTCGAGTTCTGTCGAGATCGTCAGTTCACTGCGAGCGATGTTTAAAATGGCCTGTTGCTGACGGCTTTCGGCGGCGTTGCGGTTCGCCTTCGCCGTGCGGTTGCCGAGGGGGATGCTGAACTGGAAACCGACCTGCGTGTCGTAACCCTGGCGATTGAACGAACGCTCAAAAGCGCTGCCGTAATCGCCGCTGAGTCCGTTCGCCGTGAGCGTGGCTTGCAGGTCGAGACGAGGCAGGAGTTGATTGCGCATGTACTTCACGATGATGGCCTGCTTGTCCGCCTCTTCGAGTGCGCTGCGGTGGTCCGGCCGCCGCTGAAGCGCACTTTGCAAATGCCGCGCGCGATCCAGCGGCGGAGCGATGTAGGGCAGCGAATCCTTTGGCAGGAAGACGATGCCCGCGCCTTCCTCCACGGAGCCGAGCATCTGCGTTTTCAGCGTGACCTGCTTCTCCACCACGGCGCTGAGCGCGGAGATGATCTCCTCGTGCGCCACGGCCACGGCGACTTCAGCTTCCTGAACGTCCGCTGGTGAGAGCACTCCGAGTTCGAGCCGCTTCTGATTCTCCGCGACGAGCGCGCGGGCAAAGGCCGCCACCTCGCGCTTCACCTCCACGTTTTCGATGGCGAAGATGAGATCGAAGTACTGCGAGATCACCTGCGAGAGTGAGCGCTGGAACTGCAGCTCCCACTTCGCATCCGCGATGGCGGCGTTCCGGCGGCTGATGCGCACCTCCGCGAGATTCACTGATGGACCAAAGTCGCGCAGCAGCGGCTGAGTCACGCTCACACCGATGGCGGCGGCATATTCGGGATAAAAGATGGCAGGTGGTCGTTCGCGGTTCAGATCATTCCGAAACTCGCCCGTGCTGGCGAAGATCTTGTACTCCGTGCCCGTCGGCAGTTTACCGGAGATGCCGGTTTGCGTGAGCAGGCTCTGCTGCTGAAACAGGCGCGGTTCAGTCAGCGGAATGATGATCCCGCCGGTCTGCACGTAATCGAGCGAGTTCTGCGGCAGGTTGGATTCGCGCCAGGTGGAGGTGAGGAAGTAGGCAGGATCAAACTTACCCAGTGCGGCATCTGTCTGCTGATCTGTCACGGCCCAGTTCAGCCACTCGATGCGCACATCGAGGCTCTTCTCCATCACGCCACGCACCACTTCATCCAGCGTGACCTTCACCGGTTGGAGCCCGAGCGTCTCCTGAAAAGTCTGCGCCCGCGCAGCCACGACCGCGAGGCCGAGGCTGATGACAAAGGATAAACGGGCACAGATCACGGCGCCGAGCATGGCGGGCTGAGACACTGCGTGCAAGCGCGGCTCAGCTCCCCTTCTTCCACTCCTCACCCTCGTCGTCGTCATCATCGAGGTGGCCGTAGCCGTCGTCGAAGCCACCCTCATCGTCGTTATCTTCGTCGATCTTCAGGCCTGCCAGCGCTTCGAGGTCGAGATCATCGGGGTCGATCTCCTCGGCATCGTCGCCAAGAGCCGCATCCACCTCGGCAGCAGCCGTGGCCTCCGCCTCTTCGGCACTGCGTTTCTCGATCTCAGCCAAGGTGTTCGTGACGTCCTCCACGCTGTCCAGCACATGCTTCGCCACAAAGATGGGCGCGCTTTGCTGAAGAGCCAGCGCCAGACTGTCGCTGGGCCGGGCATCGAGCTCGATGACCTTGCGTGCATGCAGTTCATTCTCCGCCGAAACAATGATGCGCGCGAAGAACACACTGCCCTGGACATTGTTGATGATCACGCGGTCCACCTTGGCTCCGAACGCCAGCAGGACCGAGGCCAGCAGATCATGCGTCAGCGGACGCTCTTTGGACACGCCTCGCATGAACATCGAAATCGCCGAGCCGACCGACTCATCCACGTAGATGACAAAGGTCTTCTCCTCATTGCCCAGGAATACGGCAAAACTGCCGTCCAGCGGCAGGACGGCGCGCACTTGGACCTCAATGACGTCACGATTCATAGGTGAGGATTAAAGCGCTGCCACTGAAGCTGGCAACCGGTGCTCCACGATTTTATCGAAGACTAAACCCCCACGATCTCACGCAACGGCACGCCACCATCCGTGACGGCACGAGGGCGCTGGATGGGGTCGAGGAACTCCAGATTCGGCGGTATGCCGAGCAGGTGAAACAGCGTGGCGGCGAGATTTGGAGGCGTCACAGGGCGATCTTCGGGGAACCCGCCAAGCTTATCGCTCGCACCGATGATTTGACCTCCAGGGATGCCAGCACCTGCGAGGGCGACGGAGAAAACATTGCCCCAATGATCACGCCCCCCGTTCTTGTTGATGGTGGGCGAACGCCCAAACTCGCCCATGACGACGACGAGTGTCTCTTCGAGCAAACCACGCGACTGGAGATCCTGGATCAATGCGGAATAGGCGACGTCGAACTGCGGTGCCAGCACATCACGCACACGAGGACCGTTGCGCTGATGGGTGTCCCAGAGCGGACTGCCTTCATTCTGATCACCGGGCTCGCGCGGCCAGTTTACCTGCACGAGGCGTGTGCCAGATTCGATGAGCCGACGCGCGAGCAGCACACTTTGCCCAAACCTACCC
>JBILPY010000162.1:0-8104 GCA_044373575.1 Prosthecobacter sp.
CACGAAGTAAGGCAGGCCACAGTTGGCAAAGGAGACATGCGGTCCGCGCTCCAGCACGATGATTTCAGCTTCTTCCGAGAGACGACGCGCACGCGCTGCCGCACTGGCACCACCTGCGACGCCTCCGATGATGACCAGACGTTGAGGTTTCATGATTTGTTGGGGTTCATTCAAACTTGATGTAGGCGAAGCCTTGCAGTTGCAGGTCGATGAGTCGTGGAAAGGCACCGACGACAAGTTTCACGCCGCTCATCAGTTCCGTGGGCTTCACGCTCTTTTGCTGCATGGTGTTTTCGCACAGCTCTACCTGCACGCCGCGCTTCACGAGTTCGGCGAGGATCTCGCCATTCGGATTGGCCGCCTCGGCTCCGAGACGCTTCCGCGCCTCGTCATTCACCACCGCCGCGATGCCTGTGCCGTGATACACGAGATGCAGATGCACCTGATCAGCGGCGATGCCGTTCTTCTGGTAGGTGTTGATCAGCTTGCGGGCATAAAACAATCCTTTGTTCACGCCTTCATGCTGCGCGTCATCGGTCACTTGATACACGATGCGCAAGTTCTCCAGCACCTGGATCGGGATCACTGTGGGTTCGGCGGCGAAGGCAGTAAACGTGAGGGCGAAGAGAGCGGCGAGGAGCAGTTTCATGCTGGTTGAATATTTTAATGCCCGCCAGGGGGCTGTGCGTGCGATTTGAAGATCAGGCGCAGCATCTTTACGTTGATGATGAGGAAGCGCAAAAGCTGATAGGGCACGAATGTGCGCCAGAAGCGCGTGAGCGGAGTTGGCACTGTGGCGTAGGCGACGGGGCCGTTGAGATCAGAGGGTTTCATGATGGGTGAGGTGGGAAGCGTTCACTCTGGGATCAAGGACCAGCCGGGGAGGCATTTGGCCTTGTAGATGAACATGTGATGCAAGAGATGCTTCAGCCAATGACCGGCCAGGCCGATCTCGCCCGTGGTGTAGTCGAGGTCGCGGCCAAACTCGTAATGCTCGTAGTCCGGCACCAGCGGATACAGCGTGATCGTGGCTGCGGTGCCACTGAACAGTCCTTTGCCTGCGGAGGCGACGCAGGCGGCCCCCATGGTGGCGAAGGGAGCGCGATGCAGCGGTGACTCACCGCCGTGCTGGATGCGGTCGGCGATGGAAAAGGCGACCGTGCGGCCCATGATGCCTGCGGTCATGCCTGTGCGCGGCACGGCGGGCGCGACGAGCGTGCCCTTGGGCGAACGAAGCGGACGAGACACCGCATGCGGCGGCGCAAAGGCGATACCTGCGGCGAAAACATTGGCATACGTGGGGTTCTGGTAAGTGGCAGGCCAGTCGCGTGGGGACCAGTCTTCAAACGGACGCTCCGTGTAGTCGGCATCGACGCGCATGAAGCCATTCGGGGCAAAGAGCTGCGGCGCGATGTCGGTGCCTGCACGATTGATGGCCGCGAGACCCACACCACGAAAGGGCGGCAGCAGCATGGCGAAGTCGAACGCGAGTTCGCGCTCCAGCCCTTCCACCGTCTCGTAGGCGAGCTTGCCGGGACTGACTTGCTGCACATGAGCGCGGTTGATCCACTCGACCCCGCGCTCGACGAAGAGCGATTCCGCAAACAAGCGGCTGGGGGTCACATAGCCGCCGCGTTTCAGATGCAGCCCGCCCATGCCGAAGTCTCCCAGCTCGTTTTCGTTGGTGAGAAAGATGATGCGGGCACGGTCACGCACGCCGTGGCGGCGCAGTTCATGCTCGACATTGAAGACGTATTCAAAGGCGGCTCCCTCACAGGTGCAGGTGCCGTGCCCCATGCCGACGACGAGGGTTTGCTTCTCGCCACGCTTCATGCGCTCGATGCTTTCGCGAAAGGCGCGGGCGGCCTCGACGGCGTGATCCGCAGTGCAGACGGACCAACTGTGGCCTCCATGCGGACCAAGGCCCGGAGTCGCGCCAAAGTTGAGCTTTGGCCCGGTGGCGTTGATGAGGTAGTCGTAGGTTTCGCGGCCTGGAGGTGCCTCTGGCGCGGCTCCAGAGGCCGTGTATTCGATATGCGGTGAGGGCAGTTCCTCGGTGCCTTCGGGTCGAATGACGGTTCCTCGTCCCTGGCGAAACTCCACGCCGATCCGCGCATACACTGGCGCGAGCGGAAAGACCACCTCACGCCGCTCCATCGAGCCCACGCCCACCCAGATGTTGGAGGGGATCCAGTTCCACTCGGCGTCAGGAGAGATAACAACGATCTCATGGCTGCGCCCGAGCTTCTTCCGCAGCAAAGTCGCGGCGGTGTGGCCAGCGATGCCAGCTCCTAGAATGACGGTTTTAGCCATGACGGTGGATCGGGTGAGGGTGATGTGGATCGGCGAGGGAAACGCTAGGCGTTCAGCGTAGCATCGAGAGCACGCAGGGCCTTCATGATGCGCTCATGGTGGGCTTTGGTGGCCTCGTGTTCCTGCTTGTGCTTGGCGTGATCCGCCTCGGCGTGCTGGTGCGCAGTATCGGGGCCGTTGCCTGCTTTTTCATGGGCGGAGATCTCCTTCTCGTGATCGGCGATCTCTGCCTCATGGGCGCAAATGCTCGCCTCATGGCTGGCGAGTTCCTCCTGCGCCCGTTTCAGGATAGCGGCGGCTTCCTTGTGATCTGCGTTCCAAGTGGCGTGGTCACTTTTCCAGGCGGCGTGGTCGAGCTGATCGCTGGCGTGTTCGGTGGTGGTATTCGTGTTCATGGTGGTGCGGGTTAAACGGTTTTTTGGCGGGGCGTGTTCTCTGAGTGAATGGCTTCAATACGAGAAGCTGAGTGCCGCAGGCGGGAGTGCTTTGAAGAGATCTTCGTGGCGGCTCACGATCGCACCTTTGATGAGGTTTGACTCGGCGACCTTGGAGACGGCGGCGCAATGCCCGCAGACATAAAGCTCACCGCCATCGGCCACAAAGCTCGCGATCATCTGCTTCACAGGCGGAAAGTCGGCAAACTTCAGGTCCGCCGAGAGGTCCGCCGTTGCGAGCATCGTCGCGTGGACATTCAGAAAGATGACGGACCTGCGTCCGGCCTTGATGGCATTGCTGGCGAGGCTGATGCCCATGCACGCAGCATGGAGGTCATCCATGCCACGAGTGATGTTCACGACCACGGTAGGCTTGCCTTTGGGAGACAGAGCGGCCTTTTGTCCCGCTGGGGTCTGGGCGGACAAAGTGGGCTGAAACAGCGGGCAAATCCCGGCAAGCACAAGTGCGACGACGGGGATGATGGAACGGAGTGGGATGGTTTTCATGATTGAATGGAGCTGTTTGGTTTGGATGGTTTTTGTGATTGGAGGAAATGAAGGCGTTGTCGGGCGTGAACGTCACGCATCCGAGGCCGGGCAGAGCGCGGTGTTTCAAGCAAGTCATTGCATTGCACCTGTGCTGTGATCTCAGGGTTTGATGGTGGGTTTCACGTCCACGAGCTTTTCAATGTCAGCGCGTTTCTGCATAGGCTTGCCGTTGTATTTCTCACGCCAGAGTTTGAGCTGATCGGCGGTGACGGCGGGTGCGGT
The DNA here is from genome assembly GCA_044373575.1 of Prosthecobacter sp. GTDB lineage: Bacteria > Verrucomicrobiota > Verrucomicrobiia > Verrucomicrobiales > Verrucomicrobiaceae > Prosthecobacter. The sequence goes on from JBILPY010000162.1 coordinate 3,519, forward strand.
GTTGCCGAAGCTGCTGCGCACATAGGTCAAGACCTCGGCCATCTGAACGTCAGTCATCGCGGGACCGAGCGGTGCCATCAGACCGAGGTATTTGGCGTCTTCCTTGGCGATGCCGGTGAAGACGATGGAGGCCATGACTTCGCCATCGCCAGCGGCGACGAACCGCGAGCCTGCGAGTGGCGGTGCCATCGGCGTCGGTGTGCCAGCGAGCAGGCCTTTACCATCCATGCCATGACAGGCGGCGCAGAGGCCGAAGGAGGCTGGGGGCACTACCTGAGCCCCAACTTGCGATGTGGCGATGATCGTGAGGACGGCGAGAAGAGTTTTGGTATGTTTCATAGGAATCCTTGGTTGGTCTTGGTTTTTTGGGTGGAAGATCAATTCGTGGCGCGTCCTTTGCCGCGACCTCCCTTTGGCCAGGGGAGCTTCTGCATCTGTGCCTCGTTGAGCTTGCCTTGGGCTGCGGCGGCTGCCTGGAAGGCGGGCAGGTGAGCTTGAAGTGAGGCACTCCGCAGGTTCGTGAACACCATCGTGAGGTCCGGGTAGTTTTTCACGGCGGAAAGATACCCATCATAGAGGGCGACATTCTTCTTCTCGGCTTCAATGCCATCTTTCGCGGCTTGCAGCAGCGTCTCCGGCGGAGTCACTTTCCCCGCGAACTTGTCTTCTGGAATGGCGATGCCGTATTTTTCAAATTGCCGCTTCAGCGCCTGAATGTGCCGCGTCTCAGCCTCACGGATGTTCGCGTAAGGTTGGACGTCACCGAACTTCTTCAGGATGACGGAGTAGAGCGCGTGGGCGGCGAACTCGCCCTCCGGTCCTGCGAGTGTCTCGACGAGTGCTTGCTTCGCCTCGGAGGTTAAGCCGCCTGAGACGCGGCCACCTCCAGCTTGCTGGGCCGTGGCGGACAGGGTTAGTAGCAGGGCGAACGCTGTCGCCAAGGTGGTGAGTGATTTCATGGTAGGATTCACTGTTGTGCGGGTTGGGTTGTGATGGTGGATGATCCGCTCCACGATGTCATAAAGGTGCGAGCCAGTGGCTTGTCGTCGCGGTGAAATGTGGGGCCGATCTTGCGCTGAAAATCACTGCGCCAACTCCACAGGAGATCGCATAGAATAGGTTCATCAAATCGGGCGAGCGCTGCTGGAGATGGCGGGTTCATGGTCGGTTCGAGCATTGAAGGGAATCGCGGCGATCTGCCACCAAACTGTGTCCGACCTCAGCTCTTTGAAATGGGGTAAACACCCCACGACTGTTTTGATGGTGTCGTGTCGGTTAAACGACTGCGAGATCTCTCCACGCGAGCCACCAGTGCAAACACAACGGCGGCCATGAAGACGAGGCCAGCATACCAGACCCACTCTGGCAGTGAGGTCAGCTCTGGCAGACGCTTTTTGCCGAGGTCGGCCACGGGGAGGATGTTCGTGGCGATCCAGTCGTAGCTGAACGCATACAGCGCCGCGCCGAAGAGCATGCCGAAGAAACCGACGAGCGCGTCGAGCTTCCCTGCGCCGATGGCGGCCACGCCGGTGCCAGGACAGTAGCCGTAGATCACCATGCCGATGCCGAAGAGCACCGCGCCGAGCACGACGGCGAGCATGGTGGCCGGTTTGATGTGCCAGTTGGTCATCTCCTGGCCATGCAGGATGAAAAGGCCCACGCCACCGACGACAATGGCGGTGAACATGACTTTGAGCACGGTGAAGTCGCGAAACAAAAACTGCTTCACGATGACATTGTAGTCCGTGACGCCGCAGCGATGCAGCAGCACGCCGAAGACGAAGCCGAAGAGCAGGCCGGCCCAGAGCAGGTTCGGTCCGGTGATGAAAGCGAGTGGAGTGGGCATGAGATCAAGCTTTGGAGTTGCGACGGAAGAGGATGAAGGCGGTGACGATGCCGCTGGCGAACATGACGAGGAAAAAGGTCCAACTGCTCACCGCGAGCTGCAGTGATCCACTGATGCCGTGCCCGCTGGTGCAACCATCGGCCAGTCGTGCACCAAAGATGATGACCACACCGCCGATGAAGGCCGCGATCATGCGTTTACCGACCGAGGGGCCAAAACGCTCACGCCAGATGGCGGGCACGCTTTCCAGCTTGAAGCTGCGACTTGCCAAAGCGCTGACGAGCGCCCCAAGAAACGAGCCAAGCACGAACAAGCTGCCGTAATCCCAAGCAGGCACCGCTTTCTTGGCCCAGTAAGTATTGGCCTCCACGCCATCCGTGCCGATAAGCGGCAAAGCGCAGGCTCCAGCCGCCTGCGCGATGCCAGTGGACATGCCGATGGGCTTATCGGCTAACGAAAAGGTGAGGATGCTCAGCACGCCGATCAGCGCCCCGACGAGGTAAGGATTCCAGAGGTGTTTTGTCATGGTTATTTCGAGGCAGAAAAGGTGATGCGCCATAGGCCGCGCAGGTCGCCGAGCTTGAATCCGGTGGCCTTGTCGTCGGGATAGAGCTTTTGAATCGCCGCGAGTGTTTCAGGCGCGATGTCTTGATTCGGTGTGCCGTGGCATTGCAGGCAGAGCGGATTGCCGAGCACGATGGTTGCGAGGAAGGCGCGGCTGCCATCCGCATTCGTGATGACTTGAGCCTTCAGTGCCTCTTTTTTTGCCAAAGCAGCCCCAAATGCCTGCAGCACGGCCTTTTCGACCTCATCCGCCGCATTGTTCGGATTGCGCTGTTTATGTGTCGCCCGGCGCAAAGTCACGCCATGAGCCGCTGCGACCTCTTTGGCGATCTGCGGGGCTTTTTCACTGCACACACTCAAAGCGCTCGCAGGGCCGCCTTTGGCAATCGCTTCGCCCAAAGCGCCGCTGAGCTTCGCGAAGGCCTCCGCCGTAATTTTAGGGCCTTCGACGGCTGGATCGGGCATCGTTCGAGCGAAGGCCGCTAGTGAGAGGAAAGGCAGCAAAAGTAGGCGTTTCATGGCTGGGAGTCCGGTTTCCACGACATGTAGCCGCGGTGAATGTGCTGGATGTTTTGGAAGCCGAGCTCCTTGAGCTTAGCGACCGCCTTGCGGCTACGGAAACCTCCGGCGCAATAGACGAGCACTGGCTTGGCTTTATCGAGTGAGCCGACCTTCGACTCAAAGGCCTCGTCGCCGATGGAGATGTTCACGGCCTTGGGCAAAGCGCCGCCATCAAACTCGCCTTTGGAGCGCACATCGAGCACCTGGGTCTCGGGATGCTCTCGGAGCCAGGCATTCGCCTGACCGGCGTTCAGATTTTCGCACACGCAGCCCGGCGCGGCTTTGAAGAGGCCGCGATCCCAGCCGCCTTCAAACCAATACCAGAGGCCGACAACGGCAGCGATGATGACGATGGTCCAGATCATGTTTCGCAGCAGCATGTGAGGTTTGATTCAAAGGCAGCTCTCATGCGCCGCCGAGTTTCTTCACCTGGGTGGAAAGGCGCTTGAGGAGGTTGTTGCATACATTGTCGCAGAGGTCGGTGATGCTGGGATCAGCGATGAAGCAGATCACCGTGAGGCCTTCCTTGCGGCGGCCCACCATACCGGCATCGACGAGCGACTGCACATGGCGGGAGACGTTGGCCTGAGTCAGGCCCGTGGCCTCGACGAGTTCGGTGATGTTCAGCTCGCCGTCTTCCTCAAGGGCGCGAAGGATTTTCAGGCGGCTGGGTTCGGCAAGCGTTCGGAACCATGAGGCGATCAAAGCGAGCGCCTCTTCTGACACGGGAGGCGGGGTTTTCTTCGTTCGGGCGACCATAAGAGAAACTGTTTGCGTAATGGACCAATATGAGTATTTACTTATATAGTCAATGAAATAAAACATCATGAAAATAGCTTCGTTCACCAAAACCTTCCTCATCTGCGCTCTTGTCAGCACGTCGGCAGCGCTGTCCTCCTGCGCACAGCAGGGCAGCGGTCGCGGCATGCCGCCCGAAGCACAGGAGAAAATTCATCATCTCTTCGACAATCACGCGAAGGTGAAACGCACCGTCACCGTGACCGACACCGGCTACACCGCCACCACCGAGAGCGATGATTCGAAAGTCGCCGCTGCGTTGCAAAAACACGTCAAACAGATGCAGGACCGGTTGAAGTCCGGCCTCAGTGTGCGCCGTTGGGACCCGGCCTTTGCGGAGTATTGCGACCATTACGATGAAATGGACCACCAGTTCACCGCCACGGCCAAAGGCGTGCGCATGACCGTCACCGGCCGCAATGCCGAAGCGATCAAGATTGCGCAAAACCACGCCAAGGTCGTCTCGGCCTTCGCCGCGCACGGCTGGAGCGAGCATGACAAAAAGCACGACACCGTCACCCGCTGATTCTTTTAACACCGCCATGACCGCGAACCGCCTCTTCATACTTATCAGCATCCGAGAGATTGAAGGTAATGGCCGGGGCGGGTTGGCCGTAGACGTGAGTGGGACTGATCAGAGTGTTTGCCGCCTAGTGCCGATGTATGCCGAACCGTGCAAGGGAATCTCTTTCCGTGCTCGTCTGTGACCCTGGGTTGGCACACCACCACGCAAATTCTATGAGAACGCAAATTTCAGCTTTCCACTTTTTTTCGAGTTCCAGGCCGTCATGAAGCCTTCCCACGTTCAAGCAGGCAG
>JBILPY010000163.1:0-8102 GCA_044373575.1 Prosthecobacter sp.
CACGACTTCACCAGTGGGTTTCGCTGTGTTGTGCCAGCTCACCCCGTCGCGACGGCCTTGTATCAGGTTCTTGTTCATCGGCTCGCAGGTCTTGCGTAGTCTTCTTTCAGCCCGCCGATCACTCGGCGAGCCTTGACTTCGGCTGGTAGTTTCATGAGTATGTTTTCATCATGTCTGGTTTATCTACAGGGGACTTTAACCCCATCAGGACTGTGCCCATGCTGGGCACACACAATGGTTTGTTAAGCAGATCAGGGTCACGCCAGGCGGTGAGTGGGGATGGATAATTCGTCGGGCTCCACCCAAGCTGGCTTTCGGAAGCACCACCATGGGGTGAACTGCCCACGGTATCCCGGGCTAGGGGTCCGCACCTTGACCCGTCACTTTCGGGCCTGCCTCAAATCCTGTAGCGGCGAATATCCCGGCGCTGACAAACGGGGGATGCGTGCTTTGATTTCCGCATGGACTCTCCTCGATTCAACCGTCGCTCGTTCCTTCACTCTGCTCTCGCGGGCTCTGCGGTCTCCGGCCTGAACGCGGCACCGGACAGTGATGCGGCGGAATTCGACGAACCAGCGCAGAAGTTGGCGCTCAATGATGATGCAGATGTCATCGTCTGTGGTGCAGGATCCGCAGGGATCGCCGCTGCCATCACGGCAGCACGGGCGGGGGCAAAGACGCGACTCTTTGAAGTCCACGGCTGCCTAGGTGGCGTGTGGACGGCGGGGCTGCTGACTTACATCTTTGATTTCGACAAGCCGGGCCTGACTCGTGAACTCACAAAGCGTCTCGATGAACGCGATGCACGCCGGAGCAAGAATCCGAGCCGCTTTGTCTATGAACCGGAGGAGATGAAGGTGCTGCTGGAGGAGATGTGCGTGGAGGCGGGCGTGAAGTTTCAACTGCACACGCGTGTCGCTGCCGCGTTTCGCGAGGGCGGCAGGCTGCGCACCATCGTGACGGAGTCAAAGGCGGGACGTCAGGCTTGGCGTGCGCCCATTTTCATCGACACAACGGGCGATGGCGACCTGGGTTCACAGGCCGGATGCGGCTGGGATGTGGGTCAGGACAAGGAGTGCCCCTGCCAGCCGATGACGATGAATGCGCTGGCGGTGGTGAAGGATGCGAAAGCCATCGCTGCCTTCACTTCCTTCAACGGCACGGATGAGTTCAACGGTCCCGGCGGGCATCTGACGTGTGTGGAGGCTTTCAAAGCGGAGCTGAAGCGTGCAGGCATCGAGACCTCGTATGGACACCCGACGATCTTCCCCGTGCGTGATGATCTGGTCATGCTGATGCTGAATCACGAATACGGCATCAAGCCTTGGGATGCAGCCGCGATCAGCGACGCCACCGTGCGCTCCAGGGCGGAAGTCTTCCGTGTGATGCGGGCGCTGAGGAAACTCGGAGGTGTGTGGGAGGGCCTGCAAATCGCCGCCACGGCGGAGCAGATCGGCGTGCGCGATGGCCGACGCATCCATGGCCGCTACACGATGACGAGGCAGGACCTGATCGAGGGTGCGCGGCAAAAAGATGCCGTGGCTCGTGTGACCTTCGGCGTGGACATCCACGCGGGCTCGAAGGAGACGAACCAGAAAAAGCCGATCAACAACGGCGACTTCAAGATGAAGCCCTACGACATCCCGCTGCGTGCGCTGATCGCCAAAGACGTGGATGGCCTCATGATGGCCGGGCGCTGCATCAGCGGCGATTTCATTTCTCACGCCAGCTATCGTGTCACTGGCAACTCCGTGGCCATGGGCGAGGCCGCAGGCGTCATCGCCGCACTCGCAGCCAAGTCAGGTCGCCTGCCCCATGAGATCGAGTGGAGTGAAGGAGCCGCCAAGCTGACAGCGATGTGAAGCACCTCTGGATCAGCAGTATAGAGCAATCCCTCGAAACCAAGCACACCCGCCTCGCTGAAAAGTATCGCGCCAGTCCCAAAGCCCCCTAGCACATTATGAAGCCGCACCTCGCCTCCCTCCTGCTGATCTTCGCCACGGCAGCAACCGGACAACTAGTGCTCCATACTTTTGACCGCGTTCAACTCACCGACATCTACTACTCCGAAGGCGTCAACGCGGCGGACATCGACAATGATGGGCATGTGGACGCGATCTACGGCCCGTTCTGGTTTGCTGGACCGGACTTCAAGACGAAGCACCTCATCTACAAGACCTTTCCACAACCACGCGAGGCCTACGCGAACCATTTCTTTGCCTGGACGTATGACTTCAATGGCGATGGCTGGACGGACATTCTCACCGCCGGATTCCCAGGCGCTCCGGCTTATGTGTATCAAAACCCCGGCAAAGAGGGCCACGACGCGCCATGGCCGAAGCATGAGGTCTTCGACTGGGTGTCGAACGAGTCTCCGCACTTCGTGAACCTCGTCGATAAAGAAAAGCCAGTGCTCGTTTGTACGCGCGATGGCTACTTTGGTTATGCAGAGCCGAGTTGGAACGTGCCTTTTGAGCAGTGGAACTTCTATCCCATCTCGGATCGCATCGCGCCGACGAAGTTCGGGCACGGCCTTGGCATGGGCGATGTGAACGGCGACGGGCGTCAGGACGTCCTCATGAAGGACGGCTGGTTCGAGCAGCCCGAGGATCTGACCCAGGGTCATTGGACAATGCACAAGGCCGGCTTTGCCCCTCGCGGCGGTGCGGAGATGTTTGCCTATGATGTGGATGGTGATGGTGACAACGACGTCATCACCAGCCTCGCCGCGCATGAGTTCGGTCTCGCCTGGCATGAGCAGACACCCACAGGCTTCAAAGAACATCTCATCATGGGAGACCGCCCGGCGCAGAACCGCTACGGCGTCGTTTTCAGCGAGCTGCACAGCGTCCAACTCACCGACATGGATGGCGATGGTCTGAAGGACATCGTCACCGGCAAGACTTACTGGTCACATCATCAGAAGTCGCCCATGTGGGATGCGGGTGCGGTGGTCTATTGGTTCAAACTCGCGCGAACCAGCGATGGCGTGGACTGGTTGCCGATGAAAGCAGATGGCGAGGCAGGCATTGGCCGACAGGTCATCATCAAAGATGTGAATGGAGACAAACTTCCCGACATCCTCGCCGGTGGCATGAAAGGCGCGCATGTGCTGCTGCATCGTGTGAAGCAAGTCTCCGAAGATGAATGGCAGGCCGCGCAACCGAAGCGTGTGACCATCGTCGAGACACCTCCGCTGCGTGGCGGCCCTCCCCTTTTCGATGAAGCAACGAACAACGTCCCCGATGTCATTGAGGGCGAGTCAATCACTACCAAGCCCAGCAAGGGGTCCGTGGCACCGCAGAGCATGAAAAACTTCACTGCAGGCCGCTGGAGCGGTGCTTCGCAGCTCTTCTGGCGCGGCGGTGATGTCGGCGACACGCTCGAGATTGAGCTCAAGGTGGACAAGGACGCCGAATACACGTTGGAGAGCGTCTTCACCATCGCGCCGGATTATGCCATCGTGGAACTCACGCTCGATGGCAAACCGCTTGGTGAACCCATCGACCTTTACGACTCCGTCAAAGTGTCCACCACGGGCGTGCTGGAACATCAGGTTGGTAAATTGACCGCAGGTTCTCACAAGATGGGCATTCGCATCAGCGGCACAAATTCCGCAGCCAAGCCTTCGAAGTTTGTCGGGCTGGATTTCGTGAAGCTCTTCCGCAAGAGATGACTCACGCCGTCTCCAGCCCGCGCATCGTCGTCTCACTTGTGGCGAATCGTTCTTCTTCGAGGCCAAGTCGTTGGAGAGAGCTGAGATAGAGATTCGGCAGCGGGTAGTTGTCCTTCTGGTCAAACGCGAGGTGCTGGCCGTGTTTGAAGCCGCCGCCGGCGAAGAGGACGGGCATGTTCTTGTTATCGTGCGCAGAGGCGTTGCCGAGGTTCGAGGTGAGGAGCACCATCGTGTCGTCGAGGAGCTTGTCGGTCTTCAGTTTGCGCAGGAAGGCAGCCCACTCGTGGATCACGCCCTGCTCGACGAGGGCAAGCTGCGCGAGCTTTTCCTCGTCCATGCCGTGGTGGCTGAGGTTGTGGTAGCTTTCATCGACGCCTTCGATGCCCTGCACGTTGTTGCCGGTGACGTGCAGCGTGATGAAGCGCGTGCTGTCGGTGGCCAGCGCCATGTGCACGATGTCGAGGTAGATGCGCTCGACGGCTACTTCGTTGTCACGAGGAATCTGGCGCGGCGGAGCGAGCTTCACCTTCGGTTTCGGTTTGTGCGTCCAGGCCTCGTTGGCGGCGAGACGCTGCTCCAGTTCTCGCACGCTCGTGAACCACGCGTCGAGCTTATCGCGATCACCAGAGCCAAGCTCGCGCTGGAGCGATTTCGCCTCCGCGCCGACCACATCCATCACGCTGCGGCCCTGGCGGATCAATTCGGCCTGCCGCTCCTGCTCTGCGGGCGTGTCATCGACAAAAAGCCGCGTGAAGAGCTTCATCGCGCTGTTTTCAGCCGGAATCATCGACCCGTTCTCCGTGTAGCTCGGGCTCGTCTGTGAGTTCGTATTCAAAACGAGCGATGGAAACCGCGTCTCGTGCCCCAGATGCTTCGCCATGAGCTGATCGAGCGAGATCGTGTTCCGCGTCGTCGAGCCCCGCGCATTCGGACAAGCCGAAAAGATGCTTCCCTCCGCCGTGTGACCTCCCGTGACGCCCGGATGCGATGAGCCCGACACCACCGTGAAATCCTCCCGCAGGTCCTGAATGCCCGCGAGGTAACGTGAAGGCCTGTAGCCGCGTCCCGAGCCTTCCGGCACCAAATTCGGATTGTGCAGCCCCAACGCCAAACTCATCCCGACGAAGCGCTTCGCCTGTTTCGTCTCCTTTACGGCCGCAAAAGCCGGAGTCATCGCTTCGAGCAACGGAAGCCCGAGCGTGATGCCCGCACCGCGCAGCATCGCGCGACGGGAGAGGTGTTTTTGAAAGGTGAAAGTGCTCATGATGCGGTGAAACGTTACTTGGTGCGGAAAATGTCGCTCAAAACCACCTCGCGGATGATGGAACGGATGTTTGTGGTCTTCTTGGCGATGTCATCGAGTGCCGCTTCATCGCTGAAGCGAGGTGGAGCACCGGAAGCATACGTGAGGAAGTGTGTGGCGAAGCCGCGGGCGAGGTGTTGGGGCTGCTTTGTGTAGATTTGCTGCCAGGTGGCGAGGTCGGTGAAGGTCGCACCTTCAGGGGTGAGGCCGGAGGGATCGATTTTGGCGCCTTTGCCTTCTTTGCCGTAGCCTGGGCGCCAGATGCCGACGGGATCATAGTTTTCGAGGGCGAAGCCGGGCGGGTCGATGGTTTGATGGCAACTGGCGCAGCTTTCGTTGTTGCGGTGTTTGTCGAGCTGATCGCGGATGCTGGTGGCACCTCGGATGTCGGGCTCGATGGCCGGGATGCCGGGTGGTGGCGGCGGGATGTGATTGCCGAGGATGCGCTCGTTCACGAACACGCCACGCACGACGGGCGAGGTGCTAGTGCCATCGGCGGTGACTTTGAGGATGGCGCCTTGAGTGACGAGGCCACCGCGCTTGGCTTCGGGCTTGAGAGTGACTTTTTGAAGGCCTTCGCCGCTTTGCAGCGTGAGGTCGGCTTTGTAGTGCCGCGCGAGGCGTCCGTTCAGGAAAGCGAAGTCGGAATCGACGAGGTGAGTGATGCTCAAATCACGGCGCAGCAGCTCGGTGAAGTAGGCGCGGGTTTCCTGGAGCATGGATTCCTGCACGACGGGGTCGAAGTCGCGAAAGAGTCGCGTGTCGGGCGTGGTGAAGTCGATTTGATTGAGCTTGAGCCACTGATCGGTGAAGGAAGCGATGAAGCGTTTGGCTTTGGCGTGCGAAAGCAGTCGCTCGACCTGCTGCGCGAGTGTTTGAGGCTCGTGGAGCTTGTTTTGGTTGGCGAGTTCGAGCAGCTCTTGATCGGGCATGGAGCACCAGAGGGCGAAACTGAGGCGCGAGGCGATAGCGTGGTCGTCGAGCGGGCCAGGAGCCTCGATGAAGGTCAAAAAGCGTGGTGAGCACAAGATGGCGCGATAAGCGGCGCGGAGGGCTTCGAGCAAGGAATCGCCATCCTTGAGCGATTTGGCGGCGATTTGGCGATACGGGGCACTTTGAGCCTCGGTGACGGGGCGGCGAAACGCACGCGTGGCGAAGCGGTTGACGAGTTTGTCGATGTTTTCGGCTTTCAGCACCTCCAGGCCATCGCCGCCGAAGAGTTTCTTCCGCACACCTGCCGAGTTCGCGATGGGATAGATGCGTTCGATGTCGATGCCGCGATGCGCGATGCCGGAGAAGCCTTGGTTTTCTAGGTTACGAGCCGCAAAGCTCACGTTGCCGCCTTTGGCACCGGTGGGAGCGCGTTTGTGCGTGCCGTCGTTTGGTCGCAGCTCCAAGCGATGATTTTCTTCGATCCAGGCCTCGAAGGTCAGGTCACGCGGTGTCGCGGTGGCTTCGACGAGGCCGATTAGGTGCAGCAGAGGCGCACTCGATTCGCAGGCCCCTGAGCGCAGTGTGCCCCAGACCGCGCCATCGGCGGTGGGATTGATGCCGCGCACACCGCGCAGCGTGATGCGATACCATCCGCCCTCCGGTGCCCATGTGGGTGTGCGGCCAAAGAATTGCAGCCCGATGGGCCAGGTGATGCTTTCGCCATTTTTCAAATCGGGGCCGCGATAGTTGCCGCCGCGATTTTTGATGAGCATCTCGGGCGTGTGATGCTTCGCGTATGTGGTGTCGCCTTTCGTGACGCGGTTGAAGGCATCGTCGAGAGCCAGATCGGCCACGTCGAGGTATCGGGCGAGTTGATGATGCGAGAGCTGCTGGCCATCCGCGACGGTTTCAAAGCCGTGCGAGGCCCGATCCTCTGGCAGCAGCGTTTTGAGCGGGCTGTCGATGCCGAGCAGATCGTGCATGGTGTGCTCATACTCGACCCGCGTGAGTCTGCGGCTGCGCACACGGCCATTCGCGGCGATGTCGGCCTGGTCGGTTTCGAGCAGCGGTTCCTTCAAGGCGGCGAGGAAGAGGTCTTTTTCGTTCTTTTCCGGCTGCGGCTTCTTTTTCGGCGGCATCTCGCCATCGCGCACGCGCTCAAAGATGTGCTGCCAAGCTTTGATGGAGGCCGGATCGAGTTTGTCAAAGTTCAAGCTGGTCAAATCGAGGCCGCCTTTCTTCACATCCGCATCATGACATTCGACGCAGTGCCCTTCGAGAAAGGCAGCGACCGGGACTGCGGCGAAAGATACGCCGCTGAAAAGCGCGAAAAGAGACAGGAAACGAAGCATGGGGGACTGACTCAACGAGGGCGATGGAGGCATTTATCGTGTCGTTTCGCGGTCACCGTTGCTTCACCCACGCAGGCGTGCCGAACCAGTCGTGCATTTCTTTTTCAAAGGGGGCGATGATTTCCGGCGGCTCGGGCGTGGTGCCTCGATCTCCGGTCTCGGTGATCCAGGTGTCGAGCGCGGCACGGAGGCGGATGAGGGCCTCGCGGTGCTCGGGCTGCGTGGATTGTGAGAGGTCGTGGATCTCGTGAGGATCGGCCTGCGTGTCGAAAAGCTCTTTGCAGGGGCCGTGGTGCTGCATGAGAGCGAGTGGCGGTCCGGTGAGTTTGCCTTCGGTGTGCAGTTGGCGCATGAGCGGCTGGATGGGGAAGCACTTTTCTTTGTAGCGGTTCAACGAGGCAAAGGTGGGGCCGGCGGTGAAGGTGCGGACGTAGTGAAAGCGCTCGTCATGCACGCTGCGGATGCGCTGCACGGCCTCGTCAATGCGGTCGCGTGCAGCAAAGGCGAAGCGGCGGGGCGCATCAGCGTGATCACCGAGGAAGACGCGGCCCTGCATGAGTGCTGGGCGCTCGATGCCTGCGAGAGCGAGCGTGGTGGCGGTGACGTCGATGAGGCTGAGGATGCGGTCATCGACGCTGCAAGGTTTCCACTGCGGCGGCGCGGGATGATTCTTTGGCCACTGGATGATCATGGGCACGCGCAGGCCGTTGTCGTAGCACCAATGAATGCCGCGTGGCTCCAGGCGGCCGTTGTCGCCAAAGAAGATGATGATGGTGTCATCCTCAAGGCCATCGGCGCGGAGTTGGGCGAGCACTTTGCCGAAGCGCAGGTCCATGCC
>JBILPY010000164.1:0-8016 GCA_044373575.1 Prosthecobacter sp.
CAGAACCCCATCGAGATGGAAGGCACCTACCCGCTGCCCGAGGCGCAGCTCGACCGCTTCATGCTGAACATCGTCATCGACTACCTCAGCGAGGACGAAGAAGTCGCCGTCGTCACCCGCACCACGAGTGGAAAAAAAGACCCCGTCCATCGCCTCTTCACCGGCGAGCAACTCCAGGCCTTCCAGCAGGTCGTGAAGAAGGTGCCCATAGCCGAAGACGTCGCCCGCTACGCCGTCAAACTCGCCGCCAGTTCCCGCCCCAACCGCCCCGGCACCCCCGACTTCGTTAACGAATGGGTCAGCTGGGGAGCCGGCACCCGAGCCAGCCAAAACCTCGTCCTCGGCGCGAAGACCCGAGCCCTCATCCAAGGCCGCGCCCACGTCACCCTTGATGACATCCGCGCGCTGGCGCTGCCGGTGCTTCGACATCGTATCCTGATCAACTACCGCGCCGAGGCTGAAGGTGTCACGGTGAGTAAAGTCATTCAGCGGCTGATTGAAAACCTCAAAAGCTAGCGGGGAGGAATGACATGCCCTCTCACCTCGATACCTCGGCCCTCGCGCGCATTCGCTCTCTCGAATTACGAGCGAAGGTCATCGTCGAGGGCTTGTGGAAAGGCATGCACCGCAGCCCGTATCACGGGTTCTCGGTCGAATTCTCCGAATACCGGGCCTACGTCCAGGGCGATGATCCGCGTTACATCGACTGGAAGGTGCTGGCGCGCAGTGACCGCACGTTCATCAAGAAGTTCGAGGACGAGACGAACCTGCGTTGCCAGCTCGTGGTGGATCACAGCCGCTCGATGAGCTTCGGCTCCGGGCCGATGACGAAGGCGGATTACGCGGCCACGCTCGCGGCCACCATGGCCCTCTTTCTCATGCAGCAGGGCGATGCCGTGGGCGTGACGACCTTTGGTCAGACGTTGCAGGAACACATCCCCGCGCGAAATCGCCCCGGTCATCTGCGGCGGCTCATGCTGGAGTTGGAAAAGCCCGCGCCTGCCGGTGCCACATCGCTCGATCTCAGTGTCAGCCAGCTCGCCGATCTCGTCCGCAAACGCGGCCTGATCTGCCTCGTGTCTGATCTGCTAGCTCCTGTCGAGAAGCTGGAGTGTCAGCTCGGCCTGCTCGGTGCCATGGGCCACGATGTAGTGCTCTTCCACGTCATGGATCGCGCCGAGATCGACTTCAGCTTCGACAAAGCCGCGCACTTCCGCGATGCCGAAACCGGCACCGAGCGCTTCATCGACCCCGCCTCCGCTCGCGAGGTCTATTTGAACCGTCTCAACGTCCACCGCGACTTCATCCGCCGCGCCTGCGAGCGCCAAGGCATCGAGTATCACTGGACCCCGACCGACACCCCCATCGAGCACGTCCTCTTCGACTTCCTCTCCGCCCGCCTGAGAAAGAAAGGAGGCGTGGCAAGGCGATGACCTGGCTCTTCCCACTCTATCTCCTCGGCGGGGCTGCGATCATCGGGCCGATCCTGATGCATCTGCGTCGTCGTCCGCCGCAGGATCGCGTGGAGTTCAGCTCTCTGATGTTTCTGGATGCGCAGACGCCGATGCCCGTGAGCAAACGTCGCCTGGAAAATTGGCTGCTGCTGTTGCTGCGCTGTCTCGCGCTGCTGCTGTTGGCGCTGATGTTTGCACGGCCTCTGTGGCGCTCAGAGAATGAAGACGCCGTTTCTCAGAATCAAGCCACGATCGTGCTACTGGATCGCAGCGCATCGATGCAGCGCGGGGATCTTTGGAAACAAGCCATCGCTGCCGCAACCCAACGACTGGAGAAGATCGCCCTCACCGATCGGCTCGCCGTGGCGACCTTGGATCGCGAGACCAAGCTGCTGTGGTCCTTCGATCAAGACAAGACCTCCACCAGCACCCGCCTCGCCACTTTAAAGCCCCAACTCGCGGCTATGAAGCCCGGTTGGGCCTCGACCGATCTCGGTCAGGCTCTCGTGGATGCCGTAAATTGGTTTGGCAGCGCGCAAGGTTTGAGCGGATTGAAGAAGCGCCTCATCATCATCACCGACTTCCAGGAAGGCGCACGTCTCGATGCCTTGCGCGGCATGGTCTGGCCGGAAAACATTGCTGTGGAAGTGGTGCGTGTGGATGCACCGAATGCGGATAACTTCACCCTCTCTCTCGCCGCGAGTGCTGATGAAAGCCTGCCCGGTCAAAACGATGCGCCCACGACCCGCATCCGCCTCAGCAACACCCGCGACTCGAAAGCCAGCGACTTCAAGCTCGCCTGGGACAAGGGCGCCGAAACGCCGACCATTGGCTATCTACCACCCGGAGCTAGTCGCGTGCTGAGCCTTCCCGGCACCGCAGGTACACTCACACTCACCGGCGATGCCTGGGATTTCGACAACCGAATCTTTATCGCCCCTGCTCAGCCAAAGGCTGTGAAGATCGTCTTCATCGGCGATGAAAAGACCCGCAGCGAGGCCGCCACGCCGCTCTTCTATCTGAGCCGAGCCTTGCAGCCGACGCCGAGCCTTCTCCCAGAGTTGACCATCGTGCCGGAGACTGCGCAGAGCCTTCCCGCAGGCACGGAGCTGGTCTTCATCTCCGGTGCGAGACTCGGCGCACCTCTCATGCAAAGCGTGCGTGCTTTGGCGGAGAAGGGCGGCTTGGTCATCGCGGTGGTGACGCCAGAGATGAAGCCTCAGGACTTGGAGGCACTCACGGGCGTTAGCGGCATTCAGTCGGACGTGTCGGACAAGTCAGACTCGTCTGACGACTACCAGATGCTCTCCGAAGTCCAAACCACCCACCCACTCCTCCGCCCCTTCGCCGATGAGCGCCTGCGAGACTTCACGAAGCTCCATTTCTGGAAGCACCGAAAGCTCTCCCTGCTCAAGGACAGTCCACTCGAAGTGCTCGCACGCTTTGACCAAGGTGATCCCGCGATCCTCGCGCGCTCTTTGGGCAAAGGCCGGATCGTGTTGCTCACCAGCGGCTGGCACCCGGCAGACAGCCAGCTCGCGCTCAGCACGAAGTTCGTTCCGCTGCTCTACGGCTGGCTCGAAGCCGCTGGCTTCCGCAACGAACAGACCGCGTCGTTGTTGGTGGGAGATGTGCTTCCTCTGGAGGCAGCCACCCCGATCATGACTCCCGACGGCCAGTCCCTCACTCCCAAACCCGGCGACACGATTCGTGCTGAGCTGCCGGGCATTTACACCTTGGGCAAAGATCGTCTCATCGCCGTCAACATCGCTCCCGAAGAAGGCCGAATCACCCCGATGGATCTCGCCAAGCTTCGCGAACTCGGCGTGCGTGTCGAAGAAGGAGATCTGGATGCCACCGCCAGCTCTAAAGCCGAGGACAATGAGCGTCTCGCCATCACGGAACAAGAGGCGCAGCAACGTGCCTGGATTTGGTTGCTCGGCAGCCTGCTCGCCATCCTTGCCTGGGAAACCTGGCTGGCTGGAAGAATCAGACAGTCTCAGCCACAACCCGCGTTTACTCCCGCATGAAGATCTCTGATCATCGCGAAGCGTGCCCCGCCGTAGGCCGGGTGTGTTCGGCGCGCCATGCATCGCCAGCATCTCGATCCCCTTCGCCGAATTACCCGGCTTCTTGGAAGGTGGATCACACGAGGCGCCCCGCCTTTCTAAACCAGCCGGGTAGTTTGGCGAAGTCCCCGATGAGTGTTTGTGAGATGATTTCCGCCAAACACACCCGGCCTACATCCGACCCGCGACCTCACCCCGAAAGGAGCAACCCATGATTGAAGCCGAAATCCTCAAAGAGAAGTTACACAAGCTCTCCAAGAATTTGCTTCAAGTACGTAGCGCACGCTTCGGCATACTGTCGTTTTTTGTCATCAATTTAGGGCTGCTCTTGCTTTACCGAAATCCATCCTGGATTCCTGAATCGAAGCAGAGCTTTATCCTGCCATCTTACTTTGGTCTTCTCTTACTGTTGGCCTTTGCCGCTTTGATCGTCAGATGGCAGACAGGCGAGTCGCCGCGTAGCTTGGCGAGAAAGCTGGAAAATAAAGATCCATCCCTGAACGGCCTAGCGCTTACGGCTGTAGAACTTGTCAACAAGGCTGCGCCAACCTTCCTGGATTATCGAGTTATCTCAGAGTTCACTGACCGCGCAGCGACTCAGGATTGGCCCAAGATCTTACTCGGCTGGCAGAGGAAGGTTTGGACACAGCCACTGATTCTTTTTATGGCCCTGCTTTGCGCCAACCTGACCGTCTCGGTGCAGCAACGGGTCGAGCAATACTATGCCCGACCAGCAGCCGCAGAAGTCGCCGAGATTCCTCATGAACCAGCCCCCGAATTCTCCGCCACCATCACCCCTGGCGACACCGAACTGGAGCGCGGTTCAAGGCTCGTCGTCGAGGCCACCTTTGCTAAAGAAGTGCCCGCTGGCGCGACGCTGATCATCTCCGAACTCGATGGCAAAGAGCGGGATAGCATCCCCATGAGGCTCACGGTGGATGAGCAGGTCTTTGGCGGCATGATCGCGAAGGTGGACAAGGACGCGCGCTATCATGTCGAGTTTGGCGATGGCAAATCGAAGCAGCACACCATTACGACCTTTGTTTATCCGAAGCTGGAGCAGGTGGATGTGAAGATCACGCCGCCCGCTTACACGAAGCTGCAGCCAAAGGAGATTAAGAACACGATGAAGATCTCGGCGATGGAAGGTAGCTTAATCGACTTCAGCCTAAAGGTGAACAAGCCCATCAAGGACGCGGAGCTTTTCGGCGAAGACAAAACATCGCTGGCACTCAAGCCATCGGCCAAAGATCCGACGGTCCTTGTGGCGGCGATGAAGGCGGAGAAGACACAGAAGTGGCGCGTGCATCTCGTCGATGACAAGGAGCGGGCGAACAAGAATCCGCCTTGGATCAGCGTGACGGTTCAGTCGAACCAACTCGCCAAGATCGAAGTCGTCTTCCCAAAGCGCGATGTGCAGGTTTCACAGATCCAGGAACTGCCAGTCGAGGCGAAGGTCTGGGATGATCTCGGCGTGATGAAGAGCGGCGCGAGTTTCAGCATCGCGGGCAAGACGAAGGACGTCATTTTCAAACATGGCGTCACCGAGCCTTCGAAGAAGCAGGACGTGAAGGAATTGCTCGCGCTGGAGAGTGAAGACACCTCGCCACGCCAGCTCGTGAGCTATCACTTCTGGGCTGAGGACACTGGCCCGCAGGGTGAAGTGCGCCGGGCGATGAGCGATATGTTCTTCGCCGAGGTGCGACATTTTGAAGACATCTTCCGCGAAGGTGAATCACCTCCCGGCCCGCCTGGCAAGGAACCCAAAGGCGACGCGGATAAGCTCGTCGAACTGGAGAAGCAGATCGTGAATGCCACTTGGAGGCTCGTGCGTGATACGAACGCGGGCAAGACCATGGAAACTGCGGCACCCGATGCCGGTGTCGTGCATGAGTCGCAGGCGATGGCTCTGGAGCAAACCAAGGAGGCGATGGAGAAAGCCGAAGATGCCCAGATCAAGACCGCGCTCACCGAGGCATGGAAAAGCATGAAGGACGCGCTCGATCCGCTTGGCATGGCATCGGTGGACAAGAAACGCGCCTCTTTGAATCAAGCGCTGACCTTTGAGCAAAGCGCGCTGGAGTGGCTGCATCAGGCGCAGAGTCGCGAGCACATGATCACGCGCTCGAAGTCATCGAAGAGTTCGAGTGGCAAGCAGAAGCAGATGCAGAACCAGCTCATGGAGCTGGAGATGAAACAGGACGAGCAGCGCTACGAAGAAGAGAAGCAGGCCACCGAAGAACAGACCGCCGAGCAGCAGGAGAACCTGCAAGTGCTGAACCGGCTCAAGGAGCTCGCGCGTCGGCAGGAAGCGCTAGCCGAGAAGATGAAGGAGCTGCAAAAGCAGCTCGATCAGGCTAAGACCGAGCAGGAAAAGGAAGAGTTGCAGAACCAGCTCAAGCGTCTCGAAGAAGAGCAGAAGCAGCTCGTGAATGATCTCGATGATCTCAAGGAGCGCATGGAGAAGCCCGAGAACGCCGCTAACATGGCCGAGGCCAAGCAGCAACTCGAACAAACCCGTGAGCAGGTCAATGAAGCTGCCGAAAAGCTCAAGGAACAGCAGCTCGCCGAAGCCGCCAACTCCGCCACTCGTGCGCAACGTGAGCTGGAGAAGATGCAGGAAGATTTCAAAGAGAAGACCGCCAAGCGCTTTGGCGATGAGATGAAGCAGATGCGCCAGCAGGCTCGCGAAGTGGCTGAGAAGCAGAAGCAGATCGCTGAGTCACTCGAAAATCAAAAGACGCCCGACACGGCCAAAGACGACACCAGCGCTGATCTCGAGAAGATGCTCAAAGGCGGTGATGCCTCACGCCAGATCCAAGATCAGCAGGAAAAGGTGACGAAGCTGCTCGAAGACATGAAGCGCGTGAGTGAGCAAGCCGAGGGCAACAACCCGCTCCTACATCGTCGCCTTTACGAAGCCGTGCGCGAAGCCAAGACCGGCGGACTCGAAGAGCATCTCGACGAAGCGCGGATGCAGTCCCGCTACGGCCAACGTGCCGAAGCCCAGGACGCCGAACGCAAGGCCAACACGCTTGTGGATCAGCTCCAACAAGGCGTGGAGAATGCCGCAGAAAGTGTGCTCGGCAGCGAGACCGAAGCGTTGAGGATGGCGCGAACGGAATTGGACAAGCTCATCAAGGAGGCGGGTGAAGAAGGTGGGCAGCCCAAGCCAGACGCGGAGACGCAAAGTGCTCAAGCCTCAGCGAAGGAACCTTCCGATGATTCCAAAGGTGAAGCAAAAGGCGCAGGGAAGCAGCCTGGAGACAAGCCTAATGAAACGGCTGGGAAGGAGCCCGGGGAGGGAAAACCCGGTCAGGAAGGTCAATCAGGTCAAGGAGAGCCAAAGCCCGGGCAGATGGCTCAAGGGCAGAAGCCCGGTGAAGAGCAGCCCAGTGAAGGCAAACAGCCTGGCGAACAGCCAGGACAGCAACAAGCGAAGGCCGATTCCGGTCAGCAAGGTCAAGGCGGTCAAAAGGGTCAACAAGGTCAAAAAACCGGAGAGTCTCCCGGTGAATCAAAAGCTTCACAGCCCGGAGAAGGTCCCCAGATGGCACAAGGCGAAGGCAAGGAAGGTGCCGGAGGCAAACAAGGCACCGGTGGGAAACCAGGTGAAGCCGGGCAGGGAGGTCAACCTTCGTCTGAGAACGCCGCTGACCCGCAGCAAAAGGGATCACAGCAACTTTCTGCCAATCGTTCGCCTCAGCAGCAACCCGGTGGACGTGAACGCAACACAGCTGGAGGCGGCGGAGGTGGTGGCGATGAAGGAGGAGCCTTCTTCTTCGACCAAGGTGCGGAAGTCGCGAATGACCAACCTTTCACCGGCGAAGGCTATGATCGCTGGACGGATCGCCTGCGCAATGTGGAGGAACTCTTGAACCAGCCCGAACTCCGCAACGAAGCCGCCAAGGTGCTCGACAACGCACGCGCGATGCGCATCGACCACGAGCGCAACGACGCGGCCCCGCAGGTCGAATATCTACAGATGCGCATCCTGAATCCGCTCGTCGAGCTGCGAGATCGCGTAGCGGAAGAACTCGCCAAACGCGACACCAAGAACCCCATGGTCCCCGTTGATCGCGACCCCGTGCCGCCCGCCTTCCGCGAGTTGGTTAAACGCTACTATCAGGAGCTTGGAAATGGGAATTGATCGTTCATGACCCTCACCCTCCAACATCCTGAGCGCCTCTGGCTCGTTGGCGTGATCCTCGCGGTGGCGGTGGTGGTCTTGCTGTGGGGGTATCGGAAATCACCGTTGCGTGGTCTCACGAAATGGGCGGCGATGGCTTGCAAGCTCGGTGCCTTGGGATTGCTGGTCTTCTGTCTCACGGACCCGGTGTGGTTGCGCAAGCAACCGAAGACGGGCGAAAACGAAGTCGTGATCGTGGCGGACAACAGCGCCTCATTGCAGGTGAGTGAAACTCAGGGCGGCGTGACGCACGGCGAATCCATGCGTGAGGCACTCGGCAAGGATGCGAAGTCTCCTCCATCCT
>JBILPY010000165.1:0-8001 GCA_044373575.1 Prosthecobacter sp.
CCAAGATTTTATCACCTCGCCAAGTGCGTCCGCGAATGAAGTGATTGGCTGACTCAGGTTTCCATTTGGGAGGCCAAGTCGCATCAAGCGCGTTTTCATAAATGACTGGGTGGGCTGGATGAATAAATGTCCCGAGTCTGCCCAACATGACCCAGTGGTTTTCGCCAGATGAGACTGCTTCTTTGAAATCTGGAGCTTTCCCGATGATCCCATCTTCCATGTATGGGCTGATAATCCCGCCGAAGAGGGTTTCGTCGGCAACAACATCTTCGCGTATCATGCTACGGAAAACTTGATTCGAACTCGTTGGAGTTCCCATCCTGTCGGGATAGCGGCTACCATTTTCATTCGCGAAGATTTTGAACGCGAAGATGATGTCACGTCCTTTGATTGAGAGCCTATTTCTATAGGCGAGATCGAGCACTGAGTTGAAGATACCAGGCACCAAGAGAATCGTCAGGCAGATGACCAGCGCAACAAAGGCCCAAGACATCCATCTCCAGCCCTTCTTTGGTTGTTCCGGCTCATTCATGTCGGCATTGCATCACGGCTCGCCAGCCTTTGGCAAGGCTTTAAAGGCAGGCGGCAGAAGGGCCATGCCAAGCCCCATTATCTCCTTACCATCCACAAGACCACCAGCCAGAGGATCACGACCAGGGGGAGCACAAGTCGTGCATCGGAGAGCCAGCCGAGCCCGTTGCGCTGCCACGATGGCGTGTGCCGAATGCTACGCTGAGCACGAGGATGGAGTCGCTGGGATACCCGCGCCGTGTGTACAGGAACCGGTGCAGGGGCAGGCCCGGGATTTCTCTGCCGCCGGAGCATGGCGTCGTAATCGGCACGTTTGCCGGTGTCGGCCAGCACGGCATAGGCATCATTGATACGCTGCATCTTCCACTTGGACTGCGGGCGGTCCCCCGATGTGTCAGGATGATGCTTGAGGGAGAGGGCTCGATACGCGGCGCGGATCACCTCATCAGGTGCGTCCTCGGTCACGTGCAGATCCTCGTAATGTGTCCTCATGCTTCAAACGCCAGATGGCGGAGGCGAGTTTTCGCTCCCGCTCAGACCTCTGGCAACTCGAATCCCGCCGCATACTCCTCCTGACAGAGCTTGTTCGCCTCGGCGGCGAACTCACCAGTGAACTGGTTCGTCGCAGGATCGAAGTCGAGCCATGGTCCGGCGATGATCTGCTCTGCTGTGGTGTCGATGCCGTTGTTGGCGAGGTTCTTGAGGAACTCGGTGTAGAGTTCCTGGCCGAACTTGTCGCCTTCGAGACGTTCTTTGACCTCGTTGGGCTTCATCGCCTTGCCGAGTCGATAGGAAACGTTGGCGAGATGAGACAAGCAAGCGGCAGCGTGTCCGTGGCGGATGTGAAGAACATCTTTGGTGTATTTGCCGGCACGGATGGAGTCGATGAAGTTCTTCATGTGGTCGGGGCCGGTGAGGAAGTTTTCGAACTTCATGATGGCCTTGCCCTCGTGGTCGTAGGCCTTCGATTCGGCAACGTAACCGCCTTCACAGTGAATGATGTTGCCGGTGCGCAGGCCTTTGTAAGGCGGCTCGCCAGTTTTGGCGTCGAGGTTGCGCATGGGCAGGCCGAACTTGTCCATGATGAGCGGCACGGGCTCATACGGATGGAAGGCGATCTGGCAGTTCGCGCTCTGGCCATCATCTTTGTAACCCCAGCGATTGCCGAAGCTCATGACGCGCTTTGGCAGCGTGTCGGGATCACCGAGTGCCCAGCGAGCCACGTCGTATTGATGCGGGCCCTGATTGCCGATGTCGCCGCCGCCATACGGCCACTGCCAGTGCCAGTCGTAGTGGAACTGCTTCCGCATGATGGGCAGCTCGGGGCGTGGTGCGGACCAGAGTTTGTAATCGACGGTGGCGGGCGGTTGCTGCGGACCATCCACCTTATCAATGCTCAGACGCAGGCCGTGAACGAGAGCGTGGGAGAGCTTGGCTTTGCCGATGTGACCTTCTTTGACCCACTGCATGGCACTGGCCCATCCTTCGTCGGAACGGCGCTGCATCCCGTGTTGGACGATGATGCCCTTGGCATAGGCCTTCGTCGCAGCGGCCATGAGCTTGGCGCTTTCGATGAGGTTATGACTCACCGGCTTCTCGACATAGACATGCTTGCCATGCTGAAGAGCGGTGAGCGCGATCAAAACGTGACTGTGGTTCGGCGTGGCGATGGTGACGGCGTCAATGTCTTTGTCGGCACAGCACTCGCGGAAGTCGCGGTAGATCTTCACCTTCACGCCCTGCTTTTCCAGCTCGGCGACCTTCTTGTCCACGACGGCAGAATCGACATCGCAGAGCGCTAGGAGACGCACGCCGGGCACTTTCAGCAGCTCTTTGATATGACCACCCCCACGACCTCGAAAGCCGATGACAGCGACGCGCACATCGCTGTTTGCTCCGAGTGGCGCGGCCCAGGCGGGCGAGGTGGCAGCGGCAAAAGAGGAGGCGAGGAAGCTGCGGCGAGTGGTGGTGGACGTGTTCATGGCGCGAATCATACGCAGGTCACTCGCTTGCCTTTACGAAAGCCATGATTAGTCGTGCGCATGGAGCCACTGCCCACACTCAGCGAAATCGAAGCCGCCAAGGCGCTCATTCGTCCGCACATCCGCGAGACGCCGACGTATCGCTGGCCGCTGCTGGAGGCGGGGCTGGGCTGCGAGCTGTGGCTGAAGCATGAGAACCACACGCCTGTGGGGGCTTTCAAAATCCGTGGTGGGCTGGTCTATATGGATGAGCTGAAACGCCAGCAACCGGAGGTGCGCGGTGTCATCGCGGCGACGACGGGCAATCATGGTCAGTCCATCGCCTTTGCAGCGAAGCTCAACGGTCTGCGTGCAGTGATCGTAGTGCCGCATGGGAACAACCCGGAGAAGAATGCGGCCATGCGTTCGCTCGGTGCAGAGCTGGTTGAGCATGGGAGCGAGTTCCAGGAAGCCCTGGAATACTCGCGAGA
Organism: Prosthecobacter sp.; assembly: GCA_044373575.1. GTDB lineage: Bacteria > Verrucomicrobiota > Verrucomicrobiia > Verrucomicrobiales > Verrucomicrobiaceae > Prosthecobacter. Next base: position 2,984 of record JBILPY010000165.1, read on the forward strand.
GTTGGCGGTGAAGGAGGGACTCCATGCTGTACCGTCGTTTCATCCTTGGTTGGTGCGCGGCGTGGCGACTTATGGGCTGGAGATGTTCAGCTCGGTGGCGGACTTGGAGGCCGTTTTCGTGCCCATTGGCCTCGGCTCCGGCTTTTGCGGTATCGCTGCGGCTGGTGAGGCGTTGGGTTTGAAGACGAAGATCATCGGCGTCGTCTCTGAGCACGCTCCGGCCTACGCGCTGTCGTTTCAGCAACGGCAGTTCGTGGAGCAGCCGAGCACGACTCGTGTGGCCGAAGGTGTGGCGTGCAAGACGCCGAACAAGGAGGCTCTGGAGCATGTGATGTGTCATGCACACGAGATCGTGACGGTGAACGATGAAGAGGCTCTCACCGCCATGCGGGAGATCATCCAGGGCACGCACAACATCGCCGAAGGAGCGGGAGCGCTGGCGTATGCGGCGCTGAAGAAGCAGCGGGATCAATGGCAGGGCAAACGCTTGGCTTGTGTGCTCACAGGCGGCAATGCCAGCATGGCGATGATCGCTCGGGCGCTGGCTTGATGAAATGATGCTCGTGAGAATGCAGGTTGATCAAACGTCTCCTTGTCCTCATGTCACAACCTCATTCCTCTCAACGTCTTGTCTCTCTGGATGCCCTGCGTGGCTTTGACATGTGCTGGATTCTTGGGATGGGCGGAGTCGTGACGGCTCTGCTGAAGCAGTTCGCATCTGAGGCGGCCATCTCGGGCGTGGTGACGACGCAGCTTGAGCATGTCGCCTGGGATGGGTTCCGCTTTTATGACCTGATATTCCCACTGTTTCTTTTCATCGCGGGAGTGTCGATGGCCATCGCCCTGCCGCGGAGGCTGGAGCGCGAAGGTCATGCGGGGGCGATTCGACATTTGATCGGGAGGGCGCTAATCCTGGTGGCACTGGGGGTGTTTTTCTCCGGTGGGCTGAAGGATGGTTGGGAAAAGATTCGCTGGCTGGGAGTGCTTCAGCGCATTGGCATTGCCTCGGCGGTGGCGGGGATGATTTCGCTTTGGCTGGGATGGCGGGGACTGCTGATCACGGTCATCACCCTGCTCGGCGGCTACTGCCTGCTGCTCGGGCTGGCGCCAGTGCCGGGGATCGGAGCAGGGGATTTTGTCGAAGGGCGGAATTTGACCAACTACCTCGACTCGATCTGGCTGCCGGGGCGCAAGTATGATGGCGATCACGACCCCGAGGGGATGCTGAGCACGCTGCCAGCCATCGCCACTGCGTTGCTGGGACTGCTCGCGGGGAAGTGGATCACGAGCGGCGCGTCGGCATCGAGGAAGGTGCTCGGGCTCATCGGCGCGGGCGTCGTGATGGTCGCGCTCGGCTGGTGTTGGCATCCCTTCTTCCCGATCATCAAGAAGATCTGGTCACCGAGCTTTGTGCTGGTGGCTGGCGGCTGGAGCGCGGTGCTGCTGGGAGTGTTTTACTGGATCGTCGATGTGCGCAAGTGGCAGAGATGGACGACGCCCTTCGTGTGGGTCGGCGCCAATCCGATCACGCTGTATGTGTGCAGCGGCCTGGGCTTCTTCCGCACGATCTCCGAACGCCTCGTGGGTCATCCCGGCAAGGAATGGGCCTGGGTGCCCGCCTGCGTGACGTTTGCCCTGATGCTGACATTTGCGCGCTGGCTCTGGAAGCGCGGGATCTTCATCAAGGTGTGAGCCTGCGCAGACGCGGATCAGGCTTCACTGCCTCGCGTCTCGGATGCGGGTGCTTCTTCGCGCTGCATACCGTAGTAGCGGCGGCTGGGGCGGCCGAAAGTAAAGCGGTGGAAGAGGAGGTAGAATGGGGACACCATCACGGCGTAAAGGCCCAGGAACGTGAAAAAGTCATCGAGAGATCTCAGCGGATACATTGGATACAGCGCGAGCATCACGAGCAGCAGCCACAAAAGGCTCGTGCATGAACCAACGAAATAAGAGAGCATGGTGCGCCGGGCTAAAATCATCACAGCCGCGCTGCCTATAGCTTGGGAAAGCATAATCAGAGCGATGGGTTTCGACATCACTTCTGCCAACCAAAGCGAAATGCCTTTTTCGTATATCTGAATGCAGGACATAACCAGAACCAAGCATCCCCAACATGTGGTCCCCAGGGTTACCAAGAATGTGGAAGCAGGCCATGATAAGCTGGATAACTCCTGCCCATTCTTTATTGAGGCCTTCGGCGGCTGATAAGGATTCTCGTCGCCGGAGGTGGGAGTCATCGGGGTGCTGCGGGCTGGAAAGCCCGCGCTCAGGGCAGGCTTCGATTGCCAGTCGAAGCTACGCTTTCATGCCTTCCTGGCGGAGGAAGTTCTCCACCCAGGTAATGTCGTAGTTGCCGCTTTGGAAGTCGCCGGTAGTGAGGATCTTGCTTTGCAGCGGGATGGTGGTCTTGATGCCTTCGACGGTGAATTCACCGAGGGCGCGACGCATCCTGCTGATGGCGATCTCGCGGGTGGCTCCGGTGACGATGAGCTTGGCGATCATCGAGTCGTAGTAGGGCGGGACTTCGTAGCCGGAATAGACGTGGGTATCCACGCGGACACCGCGTCCGCCGGAGGTGTACCACAGATTGATCTTGCCGGGGCTGGGGGCGAAATTACGAGCGGGGTCCTCGGCGTTGATGCGGCACTCGATGCTGTGGCCGCGGGCCTTGGCGTTGACGACGTGCTCGCTGAGGGGGAGACCGGCGGCGATGCGGATCTGCTCTTTGATGAGGTCGCAACCATAGACTTCCTCGGTGATGGGATGCTCCACCTGAATGCGGGTGTTCATCTCCATGAAGTAGAAGTCCTTGCGGTTGTTATCGACGAGGAACTCGATTGTGCCGCAGTTCTCATAGCCGATCTTTTTGCAGAGGCGGACGGCGGCATCTCCCATCTTTTTGCGGAGGGCATCGGTGACCTTGGGGCTGGGGCACTCTTCGATGATCTTCTGATTGCGGCGCTGCATGGAGCAGTCGCGCTCGCCGAGGTGGACGACGTTGCCGTGGGAGTCGGCGACGAGCTGGAATTCGATGTGGTGGGGCTTATCGACGAGCTTTTCCATGTACATGGAGCCGTCGCCGAAGCATTTGAGGGCTTCGAGGCTGGCGGCTTGGAAGCTGGAGATGAGGGTGGCTTCGTTGAGGACGGGCCTCATGCCGCGTCCACCACCACCGGCGGTGGCCTTGATGATAACGGGATAACCGATCTTGCGCGCCCACTTGAGTGCCTCTTCTTCGGTGGCGATGATGCCGTCGGAACCGGGGGTAATGGGCACGCCTGCGGCCTTGGCAGTGGCGCGGGCGCTGTTTTTGTCACCCATGGTGGCGATGACCTTCGACGAAGGGCCGATGAACTTGATTTTGCACTGCTCGCACACGTCGGCGAACTCGGCTTTTTCGGAGAGGAAGCCGTAGCCGGGGTGGATGGCATCGACGTTGGCGATCTCAGCGGCGCTGATGATGCGGGAGATCTTCAGGTAGCTCTCGCTGCTGGGGCCTGGGCCGATGCAGATGGCCTCGTCGGCGAGGTGGACGTGCATGGAATCGACATCGGCCTCGGAATAGACGGCGACGGTTTTGACATCGAGTTCTTTGCAGGCGCGGATGATACGGACGGCGATCTCACCACGATTGGCGACGAGGATTTTTTTAAACATGGAGGAAGCTGAGAGCGAAGGGCGGAGTGTCTTGACTGGGTGAGGGCCTTGACCTGCTTGACGAGCGGCTGAACGTTCACGCAGCAAGGCGTCAAGAAGAGGTCAAGGCGATGACGGATCAGGCTTTGAACTCGAAGAGAGGCTGGCCGTATTGGACGGGCTTGCCATCCTCAACGAGGACGCGGGCGATGGTGCCGCGCATCTCTGCCTTGATCTCGTTCATGACTTTCATGGCCTCGATGATGCAGACGGTGGTGTTTTCATCCACGCTGTCGCCGATATTGGCGAAAGCCTTCTCTCCCGGAGCGGTGGAACGATAGAAGGTTCCGACCATGGGGCTGTTAATGGTGGGGCCGGAGGCAGCGGGAGCGGGAGCGGCGGCGGGCGCAGGCGCGGCGGCGGACAACGTTGCTGCCGCGACTGGAGCCGGTGCGGCGGCAAGCGCTACAGGGGCGGCCTGGGCGGCGGGGAGGTGCTTGAGCAACTCTTTGGCGGCCTCGAAGTCGGAGCCACGGCGGAGTTCGAGTTTGGAGCCCTGCTTTTCGAAGTGAAAAAGGGTCAGATCATTTTCAGCCATGAGGCCGACGATTTCGCGGATGTGCGCGAGGTCAAAATTCGAGGAGGAAGAGGCAGCGGGGCTCTGTTTAGGGGCTGACTTGGGAGCCTTTGCGGCCTTCTTGGCGGTCGATTTGCGTTTGTCCATGTAGGGGAGTGGATAGGTGCGGGGGGAGCGTGGCGAGCCTAGCGTCTCCCCCGGGGGTGGCAAGACTAAATTCGCCCCCGTGAACTGTGCAAATGACCAGACCCTGAAACCTTCTACTCAAACCGATACCCGGCACCATGGACGGTGCGGATGATGCGGGGGTTGGCGGGATCTTTTTCGATGCGCTTGCGGAGTTGGGAGATGTGTTGGTCGAGGGCTCGGCTCTCGGGGAAGTAGTCGATGCCCCAGACTTCGTCGGCGAGCTGGTTTCGATCGACGACCTTGCCGCGTTTTTCGTGGAGGAGCCGGAGGACTTTTAAATCACGTGGGCTGAGCTGAAGATCGTTGGTGCCACGGTAAGCGCGCAGTTCGGCAGGAACAATGCGGAGGTCGTCCATCATGAATTCGTCCTCACCGCTTTTTTTTGCACTGCGGGCAGCGGTGCGGCGGGTGATGGCGCGAATGCGGGCGATGATTTCCTTCACTCCAAAAGGTTTGGTCATGTAGTCGTCAGCTCCAAGTTCGAGGCCGAGCACAGCATCAATCTCCTCGGCTTTGGCGGTCAGGAAGAGGATGGGAACCTGCTCGTCGTGGCGACGGATTTGTTTGCAAGCTTCGTAGCCGTTCTGGCCGGGCATCATGACATCCAGGCAGACGA
>JBILPY010000166.1:0-7995 GCA_044373575.1 Prosthecobacter sp.
ACTTGGAGACGTGCTTCTGTTCCATTCTCCGTAGCAGTACTGCGAAGGACGAAAGCTTTAATGCGAAGAATCAACTCTGCCCGCATCGCTGCTTGGAAAGCGAAGGCCGCCAAACCCGATCCCGAAGACGAGACTCCCTTCGCCTGATCCTGTCTTGCCAAGAGGGTCTGAATTCGCCAACCAGGGTGCTTAAGCCCGGGCTTGCGGTTTGGACCTCGGAACGTTACGCTCACTCCATGCCTGCTGCACCCGCCATCCTGATGCCTGCTGTGGTGTCCCGTCTGCGCTCTGCGCTGCCAACGCTGCGCCAGCAGTATCCGATCCGCCACATGGGCCTGTTTGGCTCTGTGGCGCGCGGGGAGGCGGGGCCGGATAGTGACATCGATATTCTGGTGGAGGTGGACCCGAGCATCGGCCTGGGGTTTGTGACTCTGGCGGAGCGGCTGGAGGTGGAGCTGGGCCGGAAGGTGGACCTGGTGTCACGACGTGGACTGAAACCGGCCATGTGGGCCAGCATCGAACCAGACCTCATCGATGTCGAAGCGTGATGCCAGCCTGCTCCTGCAAGATATGCGGGAGGCCATGGAGAAAATCGCCAGCTACACGGCGGGCATGGACTTTGACGCCTTCCTGGCGGACTCCAAGACGAGTGATGCGGTGGTTCGCAATGTGGAAATCATCGGCGAGGCCTGCAAGCAACTGCCGGAGGCCTTTAAAACGGCCAACCCGCAGGTGCCCTGGGCGCAGATGGCGGGAATGCGCAACCGGATCGTGCATGACTACACGGGGGTGGATCTTGGGATCATCTGGCATGTGGTGACGGACTCTCTGCCGACGCTGGCGGAGGAGATCGCCAGCCTGCCTTAGCCAGCTTTGAGGGAGGCATCGGCTGTCCCTGGCTTTGGAATCAAACCGGCACTTCTGAAGAGATTCCCTTCGCCTGATCCTGTCTTGCCAAGGCGGCATGAAGACTTGGAGACTTCGAGACGGCGTAGCCGGAGACGCGCTTTGCGCGGAGACTTTGAGACTGGGAGGCCATGCCTGTCATGTCGCACTGACCGTGGGATGGCGGTGATTATTTTTGTGGATGACGTTGCGCTGCGAGCGGGAGCACCATTGCCGGAAGGCATGCATCGAGCGTTCCAGCCGCATGACGAAGCGCAGAATCCCGGATCTGTTCTCAGCTTCCTTCATTTCCAAAAGCATCCCCACCAGCGTCGGCGTCAAAGTCTCGTGTGGCACGGCCTCGGATGATGGCTCAGTCGGTTCTGGGAAAAGCGAGGTGCTGTTCAGACCACTGGGATAATCCCGCCTCACTTGATCGTTCGAATCCGCGTAACCGGACAAAAATTGCCGCCGGGCCTCGGTGGTGAGGTAGGAGTAGCTCTGCAACACAGGCTTGGGGCTCACCTTTTGTAACAGCTTGCGCAGTTGCTTGCGGCGGTCTTTGTCCAGAACTGGGTTGCAGCGCCGAGCCAGTTCCACGGCCTCCATGGAGTAGCCCTGGTTGTGTGCCTTCTGCAGCGGCTGCTGCAAGACCTCTGACCGCACCCCGACGATCCCGCAGAAATCCGTGATCAGGCTCTCAGGGCCTGAGAAGAAAGCAGGGTGGTATCTCCTGACGACCATGTTTTCACGGCCAAACTCCTGCGCATAACTCGCGACCAGCAGTTGCCAGTTCATGCACCCCGGATGGATTGTTTTGAAGAACTCCTCAAACGAGAGTGAGCTGCCTTCGTGAATCTTCTGGGTGTAGAGCGACTCGATGAAATCATCCTGTCGGCGCAGAAAGACGATGATCGTGACATCAAACTCATGAGTGATCGAGTGAAGGCGCGCAGCGACAACCGGCGCATCTGCATAGCCCGTCAAAGGTTCACCGCTAAATCCTTCCGAACTCAGCAGGAAGCGGCAAGATTGGCGGTCATGTTTGGCTGCCTGATCGCGCAATTCCGAGGCAAACTTCTCCACCGTCCGCTGATCCCATGCCTGCCCGGCGGTAAAGTGACAGCCTTCTAAGCGGACCACGCCCTCCCTTAAAGGCCCCTGCTCACCCGCCCTGAAAGCCCGCTGGATCGCCGTGGAGCCCGTTTTGTGCGTGCCGATGTGAATAAAAAGACGTGGTTTCATGATCAGTTCCGCAGATTAGCCACGCGCAGTACATAATGGGAAACAAAAACGCCAGACATGAGTGGCGCTCGGTTCGTTTGGTTCTGACCCGTTGGCACGCTCTGCCCTTTGCCCATTGAAAGCGACTCACTCTGGCGGTGCCAAAGCCGGGAAAAGGGAGTTGGAATCGGCGGAGGGGCGTGATAGGAAACGGGCATGGCTGTTTCTATCTCTGTTGACTATACCGGCGGTCTCCGCTGCCAGGCCACGCATGGCCCTTCGAAGAATCAATTCATCACCGATGCGCCGGTGGATAATCACGGGAAGGGCGAGTCTTTTTCCCCCACGGATCTGGTGGCGACGGCGCTGGCGGCCTGCATGGCGACGGTGATCGGCATCAAGGCGAACCAGAAGGGCTATGATCTGCCGGGGATGAAGGTGAGCGTGGAGAAGCACATGAGCGAGGACTCACCCCGCCGCATCGTGCGTCTGCCGATCACGATCGAGATCCCGCTGCCGGAGGATCATCCCGACCGCAAGGTGCTGGAGGCCACGGCGCTCGGCTGCCCGGTGCACCACAGTGTGCATCCTGAGATCGACAAGCCGGTGACGTTTGTCTGGGTGGGCTGATCCGCCTGACTCAATAGCGGGGCACGGCGGCGTCCACTTCATCGCTCCAGGCGGTGATGCCGCCGGTGACGTTGACGGCGTTGGTGAACCCGAGTTCTTCCAGCGCTGCGACGGCTTTGGCACTGCGCCCGCCGAGCTTGCAGTGGACGTAGAGGGGGAGATCGCGCGGGAGTTCACCCGCGCGGGCGGTGACCTGGGCCAGGGGGATGAGGACGGCGCCTTCGATGCGGGCGGTGGCGTATTCGTCGGGCTCGCGGACATCGAGGAGGAAGTGCGGGGAGCCTTGCTGACGGAGGGCGTGGAGTTCGGTGACGGAGATGGTTTTCACTTTGGGGGTGGGTTTGATGCCGCAGAAGCCCTCATAGTCAATGGGGGCGGTGATGGTGGGTTTGTCCCCGCAGACGGGGCACTCGGGATCTCGGCGGAGGGTGAAGGTGCGGAACCTCATGCCGAGGGTGTCCACATGGAGGAGCTTGCCGAGCAGGGGCTCGCCGATGCCGGTGATGAGCTTGATGGCCTCCAGAGCCTGCATGGTGCCGATGATGCCGGGCAGTACGCCGAGCACGCCGCCCTCCGCGCAGCTGGGGACGAGGCCTGGCGCGGGCGGCTGGGGGGACATGCAGCGGTAGCAGGGAGCGCCGAGATGCGGGGCGAAGACGCCGACCTGCCCCTCAAAGCGCAGGATGCTGCCATAGACGTTCGGCTTTTTCAGCCAGACGGCGACGTCGTTGGAGAGGTAGCGCGTGGGGAAGTTATCGGTGCCGTCGATGATGACATCGTAGTCGGCGGCGAGCTGCATGGCGTTCGCAGCGGTGAAGCGCTCGGGGTGCAGATGCAGGGTGAGGTGGGGATTGATGTCGAGCAGGCGATCCCGCGCGGCATCGAGCTTCGGCCTGCCGAGGTCGCTCTGCCCGAAGAGGAGCTGGCGCTGGAGGTTCGAGACCTCCACGACATCGGCATCGACGAGCCCGAGCGTGCCCACGCCCGCTGCGGCGAGATACATGGTGATGGGAGAGCCGAGTCCCCCCGCGCCAATGCAGAGTACGCGCGCGGCTTTCAGCTTCCGCTGCGCCTCGATGCCAAACTCAGGGATGGCGAGATGGCGGGCGTAGCGCTGGAGTTCGGCGGGGGTGAGATCGGCGGACATGAGAGTGAATGAGGAATGAGGAAATAACTCGGATTCCGAAGTCGAGCACCCTTTTTGAGGCTGTTCGTGACTAACTTCGTGTTTTGCCTGTGAGGAGAGACCCAGGGGTTGCCTGCCTGCATTCGGCTGAGGCCGGGCTTGTGATGCCGCCCCTGAAGAACTATGAGGGCGGTATGGTCGCATCTGCTGAATTCAGCTTCATCAGAAAAGAAAGGGTCACCTGCTGCCAATGGTCGCGGCTGCTCAATCTTGCCATGGCTGCTGTCTGGGCTGCCTGGGTGGCATTGCCCTTGCGGGGACAGGAGGTGCCCGGCCCGGTGTTTGTGCCAGGCTCCGGCACGCGCCCGGATGTGAAGCCGTTTTATTTTGGCATTCCTGCTCCGCGTGGACAGATCCTGGACCGCAAGGGCCGACCGCTGGCGCAAAACACGGTGGTGCGCCATGTGCAACTGGCGGTGCCCTCTGCGAAGCGCAGCACGCTCGAAACTTACACAGCCTGGCTGGTGCAGTCGCTCGCAGTGCTCCAGCAGGACGTGCCTGCGGCCCGCCTGCCTGATCCGGAGCCGTTGAGGCGTCATTATGAAAACCGCCGTGAGCTGCCCATCACGGTGAGTGAGGCGCTGCCCAATGATGTGGTCATCGATCCACAGAAGCACCCGAATGCCAACGTGCGCACGCAGTACGTGCGCCACTACCCCCACGGAGATCTTGCGGCCCATCTGCTGGGCTATGTCTCGGCGGATGGTCCGCCCCCGGCAGGCCCGGTGCTGCGTGGCGAACCGCTCTGGCAGCGCACGCGCGGAGCGGCAGGACTGGAGGCGGCCTTCAACAAGCAGCTCACGGGAGTGGATGGCACGTTTTGTGTCATGATGTCAGATGCTGGAAGGGTGGCGTATGAGCAGGTCTTTGCCGCGCCCAAGGCGGGCATGGATGTCGTGACCACGCTGAATCTCGAAACGCAGCAAGCGGCGGAGAGCGCCCTCGCCCAGACTCGCAAACGTGGTGCCATCGTCATCGTGGACGCACACTCGGGAGACATCCGCGCGCTGGTGAGCAATCCCCGCTTCGATCCCAATGCCTTCGCGCGGGGCATCTCCAACGACGATTTCACGGGCCTGACGCAGAATATCGACGGGCCGCTCTTTGATCGTGCTTTGCAGGGCAGCTACCCACCGGGCTCTGCCTTCAAGCCGTTCGTCGTGCTTGCCGGACTGCGTGCGGGGACGGTGGATGCCTTTCGCGAGTTCGAATGCGGTCCCACGCTCATGATCGACGGACGTGAGTTTGACAACTGGTCCAAGGACGACCGCGGCTGGTTCAATGCGCGCGCCGCCATCATCCGCTCGTGCAACACGTACTTCTACCAGTCCGCCATGATGACGCGGGACGTGCCTATTTTATACATGGCGCATGAGTTCGGCTTTGGCGTGCCGCCGGTGCTGCCTTTGCAGACAGCCGCAGGCTCACTGCCAAAGAGTGCGCCATCGAATCACGACCTCGCGAATCTTTCCATCGGCCAGGGGGTCACCGAAATCTCGCCGTTGCAGATGGCGATGGCGATGGCCACGCTGGCGAATGGGGCCTGCCGCCCGCGCCCGCGGCTGATGATGCAGTCGCAGTATCAGAGCGGTGAGGTGGAAGAGGTCTCCGCCCCGTGCCGCGAAGCGCTGATGCCTGTGGGCGATATGGATCTCGAGACAGTGCGGCATGCGATGTTTGGCGTGGTGAACCATGCCAATGGCACCGGCAGGGCGGCCCGCCTGGGAACGGTGGCCGTGTTTGGCAAAACAGGGACCGCCCAGTGGGTCCTGCGTGGCGCGAAGGCCAATGTGGTCTGGTTCGCCGGTTATGTGGACACGACACCGCCGCTGGCCTTTGCCGCCATGATCGAGGGGAATGCCGATGAGGGCGGTCTCTCGGGCGGCGGCACGGCTGCGCCAGTCATCGCCAAGGTGCTGCGGGAGATCGAGGCCAAGCCTGCGCTCCATGCCGTGAAGTTTACGCCGGGTTCCGTCATCGAGGAAACCGATCCGCTGACCCCGCCTTTGACGCCTGAATTCATCTACGGCGCGCCCCCGCCACCCCAGCAGGTCCGTGGGGCTTCGGTTCGCGACTTTTTTTCGCGCATCCTTCGCTGATTCCCCATGATTCCTCTTTTTCTCTACAGGGTTCGCGAGCGCTGGCTGCGAGTGCCCAAAGGACTGCGCCGCGTGGGGGCCGTCTGCGCCGTCGTGCTGTGCGCCGGAGTCGTCGCACTAGGCGCCATCTGGTTTCATTATGCCAGCCTGGCCTCGGCCTATGACATGAAGGCGCTGACGCGTGGACAAAATGAGACTCTCATCATGGATGCCAAGGGTGAGATCATCGGCAGTGCCAGCGACATCGAGCGGGAGCTCATCACTCTCAAGGACGTGCCCGAGCATTTGGTTCAGGCCGTGCTGGCCACGGAGGACGCCCGCTTTTACTCCCATCCCGGCTATGACCTCATCGGCCTCACACGAGCTGCCGTGGCGAACTTTACGGCGAGCGGCATCAGGCAGGGCGGCAGCACCATCACCCAGCAGCTCGCGCGCAATGCCTTCGGTCTCCACGGGAAAAACTATGCGCGAAAGCTGACGGAGATATTTCTAGCCATGCGCATCGAGCGCGAGCACACGAAGGATCAAATCCTGACCCACTACCTGAACCGCATCTACCTCGGTCACGGCTGTAGCGGCGTGGGGGCTGCCGCACGCTGCTACTTCGGCAAGGATGTGGGCGACATGACCCTCGTCGAGTCCGCCACGCTGGCGGGCATTATCAAGGCGCCGGTGGCCTTCTCCCCCATCACTCAGCCGAAGCTCGCGCGTCAAAAGCGTGATCTCACGCTGAAGCGCATGGCGGACATCGGGGCCATCACGGAAGCGGAGGCCGCCACCGCCAGCGCTCAGCCCGTCGTCGTCCGGCATGACAAGACTCGCGTGCGCACCGGCTACATACTGGCCGCCGCACGCATGGAATTTCAGAAGCTCGGCCATAAGCCCGGCACCCCGCCAGAAGTGACGACGACGCTGCGCCTGGACTGGCAGCGCCGACTCGATGAGATGATGCGGAGCCATCTCGAAAAGCTCGATCCCAAAGGAAAAGAGTCGCTGCAAGGAGCGGTGATCGTGTTGGACAATCGCACGGGGGCTATCCTCGCGATGCAGGGCGGGCGCGACTTCACCACGAGCCCATTTAACCGAGCGCTGGAGGGTATCCGCCCTCCAGGCACGGCCATACTTCCTCTCGTCTATGCCGCAGCGCTCAGCTTGCAGCCCGATGTCACGGACGCCCCGCTGCTGGATGGGCCTCTCGACAATCGGCAGGCCATGATCGGCGGCTTGGTCGGCACCCTGGGCGAGTGGGGTGCCGATGGCGAGCCTGTGACCTACACTGGCGGTGCCATCACTCCGATGCAGGCCCTCCTGGAGAGTCGCACCGCCGCCACCGTCCGTCTCGGTTATGAGGTCGGCCTCGATCCTCTCCGCGCTAGTCTGGGGCGCTGTGGCTTTACCGAGCCTCTGTGCAGAGAGGCGGCCTTCACATTGGGCCAGAGCCACGCGCGGATGATTGAACTGGCACGCGCCTTCACCGCTATTCCCAATGAGGGGCGCCTGTGCCCCACGCCCCATCTTCTTCAAGGGCCCAGCGTTCGCAGCGGGGAGGTGTTTGCTCCTGCCGCCGCCACTCATGTCCGCAACACCATGATCTCAGGCATGACACGGCCGGAATACCGCCAGCCTCTCGTCGAGCATCAGCTCGCGAAAAAAAGCATCGCTGGCTTTGGCGGTATCACCTACGACCGCACCGATGCATGGTTCATCGGCTCTGACCGCGCTCTCACCTGCCTCGTCTGGATCGGGCACGACAAAGACATCCCCATCAGTCCCAAGGCCACTGCCACCACTGTCGCGCTTCCTCTTTGGGCGGCTGTTTTCGAGATGGTCACCGACGGCAAGATTCAGGGTTGGGATGCCAAAGACAGCGATCTCCGGCTGCTCGCAGTCCCCGTCCGCGCCCAAAGCATGGAGGCGGAGGCGGGAGTCATGACTATCACTCCAGTTTCCCAAGTGGTCATCGGGGCAGAC
>JBILPY010000167.1:0-7982 GCA_044373575.1 Prosthecobacter sp.
CGCCCCAACCTCAACACCACTCGCCATGCCTATCGAAGCGGATTCCGCAGCCATTGTGCAGAGACAGCTCGACGCCTACAACAGCCGGGACATTGAGGCGTTGCTCGCTACTTATGCCGATGATGCCGAGGTTTTCGAGCATCCCTCAACATTACTCGCTCGTGGAGCAGCGGCCTTGCGAGAGCGGTTCACTGCCCGCCTGAAAGAACCGAATCTTTATGCTCGCCTGTTGAGTCGGACCGTCATGGGGCAGACCGTCATTGACTACGAGGAGGTGTTTCGCACCTTTCCTGAGGGTTCTGGTAGTCTTAGACTCATCATGATTTACGAGATTAGCGGAGACAGGATTGCCCGAGCTTGGAGCATTGCCGGAGAGAAGACTCTTGACTGACTAGGGCTCCGAAGCAGCACATCCACGAGCCAACCAAGGGCGAACAAAACGGATGCAGGCAGGGGGCTCGAAGGCTATCTGTCGTGTCAGCAACGTCTTCCGCTCGCCGTCGCCTGATCCGGGACGTTAGCCAAAAACAATTGGTTCGGACCTTTCTATGCCAAAAACTTCATGCCCTGCCCCTCTTACCGGACCGCTCACATCTGCGGGCTGGATTTTAGTGCAGATATTCACGCCCGACGACTCCCGCGCCTCGCGAGGAACAGTCTTGGTCGATATCCGACGATCAACTTCAGGAGGCTCACTCCGGTCTGCGCGCGCGTCGATTGACTACGATCCGAAAAATGGACGCCACGTTCGATGTGCACACATCTGCCTCCCGCACAATGCTGCCGAGCAATTTATCGTCCGGCTTGAAGATTGCGCACTGAACACGCCTCGGGTAGATGTTCAACATTTCCTTTATAAATGACCGCAACGCCGAACAAAACGGATGCAGGCAGGGGGCTCGGATCGCATCTGTCGTGTCATCAACGCTTCCCGTTCGCCGTCGCCTGACCCGAAGCGTTCGCCTAACTTCGAAAGCGCCTAGGATGCCATGATACCGCACTTTGGACCCGCCACGCCTGTCGTTCTGATTGACTTTGGCCTCATCGCATTGGTTTGGCTCCTGGCATTCATCGCAGGGATCTCCTTGTTCTTCAATAGTTCACACTTTCTCAACCGCGCTTTGTGTTTTCTCGTGCCGGTCTTCCTCGGGCTTGCCTGGCTGCCGGTGTTTCGCATGATGAGTAGTGATTGGAGCAACAGAAGCTTCTGGTTTGCACTGCTTTGTTTGCCCCTGCCTGCGGTGATCTTGACGTTTGCATTTAGAGCGTGGTCTAGCCACGCAGTCTGCCTGCGTGCGCACGGTTCCAAGGAGGTTTGGTGGCTGAACCGACCATTTATGGGAGTCGGTGCGTTGATCATTTTGCCCGTTTGCTTGTATGCGACTGTTGCTGCCCTCATCGCCTTCCTTTATTGAATCACAACATGAATAACACCGCGAGAGGTGAGAGCACCGCAGCGATGAGGGGCACGGTGGCTATCTCTGCGGTGTTCCCATCTCTGCGGTGCCAAAGGCGTGGAGACACGGAGTCGTGCCAGCGCGTTCCGGCTAAAACCAGTCAACCTTCACGCCCTTTCCCGAGCTGCTGTCTCTGAGCCTGAGCAGACGCCAATGCCCCGCTGTCTGGACTTGCGTGCTGAGCTGGCGGGCGGCGGCATGAGTCACCTCCGTACTTCTGTTCAGGGGGCAGCCTTCGGGGGCTGGAATCCTTGTCGAGGTGCCGTTTTAGCTCCAGTGCGGATCTGGTTTACCATGGAGGGGGATAAGTGCAGGCAGACAAACACAGCCTCTGGCGGTGCCAAGTCGGCGGTGAGATATCTTGCCCATCCTCGAAATCCTGCCCATCCTGTCAGAACCCATCCCAAGCGCCTCAAAAACCATGTCCTTCATTCACGACGACTTCCTCCTTTCCACCGCCGCCGCCCGCCGCCTGTATCATGAGTTCGCGAAGGATGAGCCGATGATCGACTATCACAATCATCTGCCGCCGAAGGACATCGCGGATGACCGGCAGTTTAAAAACATTTTCGAGATCTGGCTGGCGGGTGATCACTACAAATGGCGTGCGATGCGCTGCAACGGCGTGCCCGAGCGCCTGATCACGGGCGATGCCACTCCGCGTGAGAAGTTCCTGGCCTGGGCGGCGACGGTGCCGCACACGCTGCGCAATCCGCTCTACCACTGGACGCACCTGGAACTGAAGCGCTACTTTGGCATCGATGAGCTGCTGAATGAAAAGACCGCGCCCGCCATCTGGGAGCAGACGGAGGCGATGCTGGCGCAGCCTGAGATGAGCGCGCGCGGCATCCTGCGGACGCAAAAGGTGCGCGCGCTCTGCACGACGGATGATCCGGCGGATGATCTGGCGCATCATGAAAAGTGCGCGGCAGATGGCCTGGAGATCGGGGTGTATCCGACCTTCCGTCCTGACAAAGCCTACTCGATCAGCGACTCGGTGGCCTGGAATGCCTGGTGTGATAAACTGGGCGCGCAGGCGGGCGTGGAGGTGAACAGTTTTTCCAAGCTGCTGGAAGCTCTGGAAAAGCGTCACGAGGCCTTCCACGCTGTCGGCGGGCGTCTCAGTGATCACGGGCTGAACACCTGCTTTGCCAGTTTTACAGGTCAAACAGCGGCAGAGAGTATTTTTAACCGCTACCGTGGCTCGAACGTGAAGAGGGTTTACCCAGAAGACATCGCCATCCTCGGCACCCAGGTGATGATGCACGTGGGCCGGATGAATGCGAAGCGTGGCTGGACGATGCAGCTCCACCTCGGCCCGATCCGCAATAACAACGCCCGCCTCGCCCGTGAGATCGGTGCGGATGTGGGCTGCGACAGCATCGGTGACTACTCGCAGGCGGAGACGCTCTCTGCCTTCCTGAATGCGCTCGACTCGGAAAACGCGCTGCCGAAGACGGTGCTCTACAATGTGAACCCGGCGGACAACTATGTCTTCGGCACGATGGCGGGGAACTTTGCGGATGGTACGACGCCGGGCAAAGTGCAGTTTGGCTCCGGCTGGTGGTTCGTGGATCAAAAGGAAGGCATGGAGTGGCAGATCAATGCGCTGAGCAATCTGGGCCTGCTGAGCCGCTTCATCGGCATGCTGACGGACAGCCGCAGCTTCATGTCCTTCCCGCGTCACGAATACTTCCGCCGCACGCTTTGCAACCTGCTGGGCAACGATCTCGAAGGTGGGCTGCTGCCTGCGGACTACGACCTCGTGGGCGGCATGGTGAAGAATATCTGCTACGCGAATGCGAAGGCCTATCTCGGGCTGGAGAAGTCCTGAGCAAGCCTGCTTTGAGCCATGATTCTGCGCGCACAAAGCCTGACCAAGAAGTTTCCCGGCGTGACGGCGCTGAGCGAGGTCTCGTTTGACCTCGCGGAGGGGGAGATCCATGCGCTTTGTGGTGAAAACGGGGCAGGGAAGAGCACGCTGATCAAGCTGCTCTCCGGGATCCATCCGCACGGCACGTATGAGGGAAGCTTTGAAGTGCAGGGAAGCGAGGCGAGGTTTGCCGGCATCGCAGATTCAGCCAAGGCGGGGGTCTCAGTGATCTATCAGGAGCTGGCGCTGGTGGATGAGATGTCGGTGGCGGAGAATATCTATCTGGGCTGTGAGCCGCGACGCTGGGGCGGGCTGGTGGACTGGCCGCGCATGTTCCGGGAGGCGCAGGCGCTGCTGGATCGTTTCAAGGTGGAACTGGACCCGGCCACGCTGGTGAAGGACCTCGGTGTGGGGCAGAAGCAGCTCGTGGAGATCGTGAAAGCGCTGGGGAAGAACTCGAAGATCCTCATTCTCGATGAACCGACGGCGGCGCTGGCGGAGCATGAGGTGCAGGTGCTGCTGGACATCCTGCGTGATCTGCGGAGACGCGGCATCGCGTGCATCTACATCTCGCACAAGCTGGAGGAGGTCTTTGCCATCGCGGACCGGATCACGGTGCTGCGAGATGGGCGGTCGATCACGACGCTGCGTGCTGCGGAGACGAACCGGGCGGAGGTGATCTCGAAGATGGTTGGGCGTGAACTTGGTGATCTTTTTCCCCGGCGCGCCAGCAAAGCGGGAGAGGTGCTTTTGTCTGTGGAGAAACTGTGTGTCCAGGATGAGTCCGGCCATGAACGACTGCACGAGGTGAGCTTTGAGCTGCGTGCCGGTGAGGTGCTCGGGATCGGCGGGCTGATGGGCGCTGGGCGCACGGAGCTGCTGATGCATCTGTATGGGGCGTGGGGGACGCGCTCTGCAGGTGTGGTAAGGCTGGCTGGCCGAGAACTGAAGGGCGGTGATCCAGTCCGGGCCCTGCGAGATGGGCTGGCTCTGGTAAGCGAGGACCGCCGCCGCTATGGACTCATTTTGGAGGAGGAGATCAGCTTCAACCTCAGTCTCTCCAGCCTGGATGCGATCACGCGCGGAGGCCTGGTAAATCGAAGCCTGGAGGCGAAGCGGAACCGGGGCATGTTTGATCAACTTCAGGTAAAAGCCACGGGGCTCGAAGCGGTGGTGGGTCGCTTGTCAGGTGGCAATCAGCAGAAGGTGGTGATCGGCAAAGCGCTGCTCACGGAACCTCAGGTGGTGATGCTCGATGAACCCACGCGTGGCATCGATGTGGGGGCGAAGATCGAGATCTATGAGCTGATCAACCGGCTGACCGGGGAAGGGAAAGCCGTGCTGCTGGTTTCCAGTGAATTGCCCGAGTTGATCGGTATGAGCGATCGCATCCTGATGCTGAACGAAGGACGGATTGGTGGCGAGTTCAGCCGTGCCGAGGCGACCCAGGAGAAGCTGATGCAGGCGGCGATGGCGCAGGCATGAAAAAGCGCCCGCAGCGCAGAGGCCACGGGCGCTTTAGGAAAGCCGTGTGAGTTACTTTTTCAGCAGGTCGCGGATTTCCGTGAGTAGAAGGATGTCTGCGGCTGGCGCGGCAGGTGGTGCGGCAGCCTCTTCTTTCTTCATCATGGAGATCAGTTTGTTTGCGGGTTTGACGATGACGAAGAAGATCACAGCAGCCGTGATTAAAAAGCCGATGAGCGCGCCGATGATGGCACCGATGTCGAGTTGCAGGAAGGGCACGATTTCGTTCACCTTGGACTCGGTGCCGTCAGCAGCCTTCTTGATCACCTGGATGGTTTTCTCCCCCATTTTAAGTTTGAGGTCGGGATTCGGTCCACCGCCAAACATGCCGAGGATAGGCTCGACGATGCCTTTGGTGAAGGCCGTGACGATATTGCCGAAGGCGGCACCGATGATGACGCCGGTGGAGAGATCGACGACGTTACCTTTGAGGATGAATGATTTGAATTCTTTGATCATGGCTGGGATGGCTTAATGGGAAGTCGAGGATTTGATGTGAATCAGGCGTTCAATGCCAGCTATTTTTTGGCCAAGCATGGATGGATTTGTCTCGGATTTCATCCTGCGCATGACCTCCAGGGGATGGCGGTCCAGAATGACTCGCATTGTCTGGGAGCCGCAGGAGACGATCTCTGTTTCCACACTTCGTGGTTCGCGGCGAAAGGCGGCTTGGGAAGGTCTGTAGAGCGCGGTGCGTCCCACGTTTTCATCAATGAGCTCGTAGGTGGAGTGTCCGGTGAGATGGCTGACACCAACGTAGCAGCTGAGTTCCACGGAGCGTGCGGAGGCACAACGATTCACTCTCTCGACGCCGAGGATCGTTTCAGTGGCACTCGGACAGAGAATGAGGTCCACCGCGCTATCACGCAGGCGTGCCGAGAGTTCCGGGATCTCGATGTCCAGGCAGATGATCACGGCGATGAGGAATGAGCCGAATTGCCAAAGGCGCAGTTCTTCACCTGGTGAAAAGGCATTTTCCCAAGGAGTCAGGTGCAGCTTATCTTGGTGAAACATCTGTCCGTCTGCAAAGATCACTGCTCGATTGCGAATCTGGCTGTCTGGCAAAATGAAAGGCACGGTGCCCAACACGACTGCCTTTCCGGGGGCCGAGAAGCGCTCTTGAAGAATGGGGAGCAGCTCCTTCCAGAAGTATTCCGCCACATTTCGGAGCGGTTCCGATGGGTCCACGGCAAGGTGAGGAGACATGCCCAGCCACATGAACTCTGGCAGTAGGACTAGATCGGCACCGCTTTCCCATGACCTTTCCACGGTGGAAATGACCCTCTCGGCGAACTCCATGGCGCTAGTAAAGTCCCCGCCGGGATCGAAGGTGATTAAATCAAGTGTCAGGGAATTCGACATGATGAAATTAATCGAGGCACTTGAGCCAGAAGGTGAGTGTTTTTGGGGATTCGGTGGCTTCGCCCACTTCTCTCCAGACAAACTGGGCCTGTAGCTCAGGATGTTTTTGAAAGCCGAGTGATTCCCAGAACCCATCCAGTGGCCGATAGTCTTCTGGTCGCAGAGGATGATTCATCGGCCGGTCCACAGAGCAAAATGCTGCGGTTGTGGACCTCAGTTTCCGGGCATGTTCCAGGCGCTTTTGGAAGAAGATTTTACCAATGCCACGCCCGCGATATTCGGGAAGAAGGACAGACTCTCCTAAGTAGCAAATGTTCTCGGTCGGTAGAGATGCCTTTTCAAAGCATGATCGAAAGGATGCATCACCTTCAGTCATGCTCACGCAAGTCGTAGCTCCGACAATCTCTTTTCCAGCGATCGCTAGGACAATGAGGCTGCTGGGAGCCTTCACATAGGTGCTGAGATATTCTCGCTCATCTTCGACGGTTCCTTCATAGAGATAAGGGTACTCGTGAAAGATTCGCAGACGCAAATTGCCAAGAGAATCCAAGTACGGCAAAATTTCAGTGTTAGTAAGGCTTACAAAATGAAGATGTTTGCTATCCACAAGAGTCGAAATTGATAATATTTAGCCATAAAATGACTTTTATGCCAAAAGGAGAAAAGGTACAAAATTCTGTTTGGAATAAATAGGGTAGCCTACCATTTTGACCTTATCTGCTCTTATGCTCTATATTGCTCTCGTCATCCTGTGAATTCCTTAATTGGATAAATGAACACCTTGATCTAAAACGGGTCCATACTCGTTAATATCGTGAGGGGTTTATCCTGATCGATACATGCTTTAGCTTAGCCACTTTCCACCCCAACCGCAAAAACACACACACAACAACCAATACCTACCGTGAAACATAAAATCTACATCCTCGACGAGCACCCCGTTGTGATCGAGGGTTTGAAAAAAATCCTAGATGGTCTAGAAGATATCGAAGTCGTCGGCGCATCAAGTGACGAAGATGTTGCAATCTCTGAGATTACCAAACACAAGCCGACGATCCTCATCTTTGATTTTAACGTCAAGGACAGAAACGGAATCGACAGCATCAAAAAGATCAAGCAAGCATGCCCAGGTGTGCTTCTGCTTGTATTCTCCATGCACGATGAAAACGCCTATGCCGAGCGCTGCCTCCGTGCAGGTGCTATGGGCTACATGATGAAAAGTGAGCCGGGCAATCGCATCGCTCTGGCTATTCGTCAGGTGCTCAGCGGAGGCTTCTTCTTCAGTGCGAATCTGCTCTCCAGCATTGTCTCTGGTGGCAGCCTTCGGGGAAGTTCGGCTCGTGGTGAGCCGGGACGCCTCCTTAGCGATCGTCAGCTCGAGATCTTCGAGATGGTGGGTCGTGGCATGGATTCGCATGGCATCGCTGAAAAGCTGACGCTCAGTTCTAAAACGGTGGATGCCCACAAGGCAAACATCCGCCAGAAACTCGGTCTCGACTCTGCGCGCGAGCTTCTCATGGAAGCTGTCCGCTGGGTGGAAAAATAGCATCTCAACCCATTAGGTAACTCATTTCAAAACCGTTCGGCTGGGGTGGCCGAACGGTTTTTTATGTACTAGATCACACACCGCTGGCAAAGCCCGTCTTCGTCAGAGCGTTAGAATGGAATGCAACCCAATCAACGCTTGGTCTCCCTAGATGCTTTTCGTGGCTTCGTCATGCTGCTCATGGCCTCTTCCGGCTTCGGCTTGGCTCAAATGGCAGCGG
>JBILPY010000168.1:0-7976 GCA_044373575.1 Prosthecobacter sp.
GCCATGGCGCAGCTCAGTCATGAAAACGTGGTCCGCGTGCTCGAGCAGGGCGAGACCACCGATGGCCGACACTACCTCGTCAGCGAGTTCATCGACGGCTGCGACCTCCGTCGCCTGCTCAAAGCGCAGCGACTCGAAGCCGCGAAAGCCTTCGAGATCTTCGACAAGGTCTGCACTGGCATCGCCCATGCGCACGAGCGCGGCATCGTGCATCGCGACATCAAGCCCGCGAACATCCTCGTCGGCAGCGACGGCACCGTGAAGATCGCCGACTTCGGCCTCGCGAAGACACTAGCGGACGATTCGCATTGGTATGGCTTCACGCAGACACGCGACACCTTTGGCACGCCCTACTACATCGCCCCGGAAGTCACCCGACAAGCCGGAGTGGCCGATCAACGCAGCGATGTGTATGCCCTCGGCGTGCTGCTTTACGAACTGCTCTGCGGCGCGGTGCCCATGGGCCAGTTCACGCCGCTTTCGCAGCGCATCGACATCGATAAACGCATCGACACCATCATCGCCGAAGCCCTCGCCGATGATCCACAGCGCCGCACGGCCTCCGTGACCGAACTGGCCGCTGAAGTGCGAAAAATCGCCACGCGACATGCTTCGCGGAAAAAGCGCTCACGACTCGTTTTTGCCCTCGCCGCCGCTTTCGCTGTCCTCGGGCTCGGTGGAGCCCTCGGCGCATGGTTTGCCATGTCGCGGCACTTTGAGCCCGTGAAGCCCGTTTTCGCCAAACCGGCCTCCGCCGCCAAAGAAACGCCGTGGGAGAACAGCCTCGGCATGAAGTTCGTCCCGCTGCCGAAACGCTCGATGCTCATCAGCGTGTATGAAACGCGGCTGCGTGACTACATCGCCTTCAGCGAAGCCGAAAACGCCGTCCTGCCCGATTGGCGCGTGGGCCTCGCCAACCCGCGAAAACAAATTCGCGGCTTCACCAAAGGGCGCGAGGCCAAATCCGAGCGCAGTGAAAAACTCACCACCTGGGACACACCCGGCTTTCCGCAAACACCCGACCATCCCGTTACCGGCGTCGATCTCATCGAAGCACGGCTTTTCTGCGCCTGGCTCACCTGGAAAGAGCGACAGGAAGGCCGCCTCACCAAAGAGCAAGCCTACCGCCTGCCCCGCGAGAACGAGTGGAATGAACTCGCCGCGCTCGACACCACCGACTGGCAACGCGAAGACCCCACCGCGCTCGCGAACTTCGGCGGTATCGAGGCCACTGAAGTGCAGCCATGGCCCGAAGGCTCTCCCTTCTTCAATCGCCGCGATCCCTTTCCGCGCACCGCGCCCGTCGGCAGCTTCAAAGCGAACGCCCTCGGCCTCTACGACCTCTTTGGCAACGTCGCCGAATGGGTGGACACGCCCGCGCCCGACAGCGTCGGCGATGGCAACATCGTGCTCTACGGCCTACGCGGCGGCTCCTGGTCCACCGGCAACGCCCGCCAAGCCCGCCCCGACTTCCACTTCGGCATCCACCCCGGCCGTGCTCAGGCAAACTCCGGCTTCCGCATCGTCCTCGATCTGGCGATGAAGACCACGGCGGGGAAGAATCCTGCCCCATGAGGCAGATGCTATGAGCCTTGCGCTCCCAGGCTTTCCGCCTATCTAGCGCGCCCTCGTATGCATAGCTTCCATTACTCTCAGGGTCAGCTCTTCTGTGAAAACGTCAGCCTCCAGGGCTTGGCGCAGAAACACGGCACGCCTCTTTATGTCTATTCCAAAGGCACAATCACGAGCCACTTCACGCGTCTCGATGCCGCGCTCGGCGAGCTGGATCACCTGATCTGCTATGCGGTGAAGGCGAACTCGAATCTCTCCGTGCTCAGCACCATCGCGAAGCTCGGTGGCGGCTTCGACATCGTCTCAGCGGGCGAGCTTTACCGCGTGATCAAAGCGGGCGGTCAGGCTGGCAAATGCACCTTTGCAGGCGTGGGCAAGACGCGTGACGAGATCGTCTATGCGCTGGAGCAGGGCGTGTATTGCATCAATGCCGAGTCCGAAGCCGAGCTGCGCTACATCAATGTGGTGGCGGGCGAGATCGGCAAAAAAGCTCCCGTGGCTGTGCGCGTGAATCCGAACGTGGATGCGAAGACGCACGCGAAGATCACCACCGGCAAGAGCGAGAACAAATTCGGCATCGACTTCGACCGCATCGGCGAGGTGTATGCGCGCATCGCCAGCGAGATGCCCCATCTCGAAATCCGCGGCCTGCAAATGCACATTGGCTCCCAGCTCACCAGCGTGGACCCGTATGTCGAAGCCGTGAAGAAAGTGACCCCGCTCGTGGAAGAGATGAAGGCCAAGTATGACCTCCAGTTCTTCAGCATCGGCGGCGGCATAGGCATCAATTACCGGCAGTCGCTCGACTCCGGCGATGCGGCCTGGTGGCAGGACAACGGTGAGCTGCATCCGCTCACGATCCAGGTTTATGCAGACGCCGTAGTGCCTCTGCTGAAGCCGCTCGGACTGCGCATCCTCTGCGAGCCCGGACGCTTTATGGTCGGCAACGCAGGCGTGCTGCTCACCCAGGTGCTTTACGAAAAACGCGGTGGCGCGAAGACCTTCAAGATCGTCGATGCCGGCATGAATGACCTCATCCGCCCGACGCTGTATGAAGGCTGGCATCAGATCGTGCCTCTGAAGCAGCCAACCACGGCGGAAACCGAAGTCGTCGATGTCGTCGGTCCCATCTGCGAGACGGGCGACTACCTCGCCCAGAACCGCGAGATCCCGCTGGTGAAAGAGGGCGACTACATCGCCGCCATGAGCGCTGGAGCCTATGGCTTCACCATGGCCTCGAACTACAACACCCGCCCCATGCCCGCCGAGATCCTCGTCGATGGCGACGCCGCCCACATCGTGCGCGAGCGCCAGACGCTGGACGACGTGCTTAAGGGCGAGCATATAGTTTGAGAGCTTTTCCAAGGTAAAAAGGAATTCCTGAATGGATCGCCACGTTGAATGGCGATCCATTTTCTTTTCATGTCTCCTGTCCTTCAAACCCTCGCCGATCTCGTCCGCATCAACAGCGTGAACTCCTCCTATGAAGGCGGGCCGGGCGAGGGCGAGATCGCCGCGTATGTGCGGCGTTTCTTTGAGCAGCGCGGCATCGAAGTCTGGGAGCAGGAAGTCTTTCCAGGCAGGCCCAACGTGATCGCGCGGCTCCCTGGACTCGATTCAAGCCGACGCATCGTGCTCGAAGCGCACACGGACACGGTTTCCGTCAAAGGCATGACCATCCCGCCCTTCGAGCCCGTGATCCGCGATGGCAAAATGTATGGTCGCGGCTCCTGCGACACCAAGGCCGGGCTCGCCACGATGATGCACGCCATGGCTTCGCTGAAAGAAGATGGCATTACGCCGCCGTGCGAGGTGCTGCTCGCCGCTGCGGTGGATGAAGAGTACTCGTATCGCGGTGTCGTGCGGCTTTGTGAAGGCCTGAAGGCCGATGCCGCCATCGTCGCGGAGCCCACGGAGTTGCGGGCGGTCATCGCGACGAAGGGTGTGTTGCGCTGCCGCATCGTCGTGCATGGCCGCTCGGCGCATAGCTCGAAGCCACACCTCGGCGTGAATGCCATCACGCACATGGCGCGTGTCATCGCCGCCTTCGAGGAGGACAACGAACGCATGGCCGGCGTGCAGCATCCGCTCGTCGGCTGCGGCACCTGCAATGTCGGTGTGATCACCGGTGGCGTGCAGGTCAATTTTGTTCCTGATCGCTGCGCCATCGAGATCGACCGCCGCCTGCTGCCCGGTGAACGTGCGAGCGATGCCGTGGCGCATTACCGGCAGCTTTTGCAAAGCCTCGATGGCATCACCACCGAGCTCGAAGAGCCGCTGCTGCTCGTGGATGAAGCGCTGGACACACCCGCCGATGCCGCCGTGGTCCAGACAGCGACGCGAGTGCTCAGCGACATGGGTTTGAATGCCGAACCCTGCGGCGTGCCGTTTGGTTGTGATGCCAGCAAGCTCTCTCGTGCGGGAATCCCGAGCATCGTCTTCGGCCCCGGCAGCATCGACCGCGCCCACACCGCCGATGAATACATCGAGCTCGACCAGGTGGAGCGCGCCTTTGAGTTCCAAAGAAGATTCCTTCTCAGCTTCGCGTAACCGATTCATCACCATGACCAACCGCCGCCAATTTCTCACCACCAGCCTCAGTGCCGCACTCGGCACGCAAGTCAGCAGTTGTGCCACGCTCGCAGGCGGAGGTCACATCGACGCGCATGTGCATGTGTGGACGCCGGACACGGAGAAGTATCCCCTCGCCTCCGGCTTCACGAAGGCGCAGATGAAGCCCGCGAGCTTCACGCCCGAGCAGCTCTTTGCCCACTGCAAACCCGAAGGGGTGTCCCGCATCGTGCTCATCCAGATGAGCTACTACAAGACGGACAACCGCTACATGCTCGACATGATAGCCGCGCATCCCGGCACCTTTTCCGGCGTGGCGATTATTGATGAAACCGCCGCCGATGTACGTGGCCGTATGAAAGCATTGAAGGCACAAGGCGTGCGCGGTTTCCGCCTCTATCCGCAGGGCAACGATGTCGAGGGCTGGCTCGCCTCCCCCGGTATCACGGAGATGTGGAAGGTCGCTGCCGATGAAAACCTGAACATGTGCCTGCTCATCAATCCCGAGGCACTCTGGCCCGTGGCGAAGATGTGTGAGAAGAACCCGCAGACGCCCGTGGTGATCGACCACTTCGCCCGCCTCGGCATGAAAGGACCGCCTGACCGCTCGCAGATGGACCGCCTCCTGCATCTCTCGAAGTATCCGAAGGTCACGGTGAAAACATCCGCCTTCTACGCCCTCGGCAAAAAGCAGCCGCCCTACCTCGATCTCGGCCCCATGATCAAAGAGTGCCGCGACCAGTTCGGCGCAGATCGCCTCATGTGGGCCAGTGACTGCCCCTTCCAGGTCGATCCCGGTCACAACTACCACGACTCCATCGCCCTTGTGCGCGACCGCCTCGACTTCCTCACCGCCAGTGACAAAGCCGCGATGCTGCACGGCACGGCAAAACGCGTGTTCTTCAGTTAAGGTTCACTTTTCCGCCACGGGCAGGAACTGCACCGCATCAGCGATAACTACCTTGTCGGCCTCCGTGCCGTCATTGGACACTCGCACCCAGCCCACGCGACCCGCTTCAAAACGAAACGTCCCGAGCGGGCGGAAGAGCCGCCCATGCGTGGGTTCCTCCTGCTGATTGATCCGCATCGTCGTGTCTCCATTCGCGTGATGAATCGTCACTGGAGTCTTCGTGGAGCGCCGCACATTGTAGCAATGCGCCAGCCGCACTTCATACCATCCGGCCTTCGGCAACTCCGGCGTAAAGGTCACCGACTTCGCGCCCTTGCCCGACTTCATATCATGCAGATAACCGAGCCCGACATAGGGCGGCGTGTGTGTCGAATACTGCCACTCGCCCACCAGCTCCGCTGCCGTCTCATCCACCACGATGCCTGGCAGCGAGGCCGGATCACTCACGATGAACTTCACCATCTCCGGTCGATCTACCTCGCCCGGCGGGTGGATGTTTGGGAGGGCTTTGGGGTGCGGCTTCAATCCCGTTCCGGCTAGGGCGGCACTGAGGATGAAAGCGAGAGGCAGGAAGCGGAAGGTCATACGGCTCTTCATATAAGCTCTGTCGAGCCGTTGGAACTATGCGGGTGCCCTCAACCTTTCTTCACGGGTAGTTTCAACTCGTGAAACTTCTGTCGCATGAACTCCAGCGCTTCGGCAGGCACATCGGCTCGTGTCAGTGTAAGATGATTGCCACGGGAAAAACCGAGCAAGAGACAGTCGTCATGCTCGATGAGTTCGCGAAACACCGTCCACTTCAATTCGCTGCTGCCGAGATTTGATTTAGCGTAGATGGTTTCGTCCTTCAGGCTGTAATGCACGGGTGCATCGCCCTGCTGGCGTGCCCAGTCACCGATGGCACGCCGCTGCCGGAGGTAGATAGCCACAAATATCAACCATTGAATCCCGAGAGCCGTGGCCCCGATGGTTGAAAGGGTGGTCCATTGTCCGCGTCGAATATCAAACACGATGCCGTAGCCAATAAGCAGTATCGCGATCAATGTGAGTGGCCAGCGTCGTGACATACGCCGCAAAGCAACACGACGAATCAGTGCCTCAGTGATGTGGACGTCGAAGTCGATGGGGGTCATATGAAATTGGGCGTTATCAAAGCTCACTTGGCTGCTTTCTCGTTCAACAGGTAGCCGAGTAAATCATGGAAGGTGGCTTCATCCAGTGTCTGCCCAAACATTGGCGGCATCAAGGAGATGGGCGTGACCTCAGTCTTCTGGATGTCCTTTTTCGAGATGCGGTGCTCTTTGCCTGCGGCGTCGGCGAGGAGGTGGATCTGGCCGAGTTCGGCTTTCAGGAAGCCGGCGAAGGTGCTGCCGTCCTTCATCGTCAGCGTGTGGACATGGAAGTGCGCATCGACGTTGCGGTTCGGGTCGAGGATGTCTTCGCAGAGTCGCTCGGGGCCGCGCGCGCCGATGCCGTCGAGCTGCGGACCGATGCGGCCGCCTTCGCCCTTGATCTGATGGCAGGCGGCGCAGTTCATCTTGAAGACGTTGGACCCGACTTCGAGGTCAGGCTTGGCTTTGGCAAAGGCGGCGACGCGGCTGGAGATGAGGGAGTCGAGCTGCTTCCGTTGCTCGGGTGAAACAGGCAACGGCGGTGGTGCGGGACGCGGCGGCAGATAAGCGGCCAGCTTTTCCCGCAAAACGGCAGGCGCGCTGTGCTGGAGCATGGTGGCGAGCTGCTTCAAGGCCTCGCGCGTCGTGTCCTCCGTTTGGAAATCATTCACGCTGACCAGCGCAGGCTCGATGCGCGTGATGCCGAGCCAGGCGTAGGCCTTGCCATCATCGCCATCCACAATCTCCAGCCGAACGGCTTTGCTGGCGTGTTTGGCGAGATCGAGTTCGACTCGCTGGCAGACATCATCACGCGGTGGGAAGGCGCTGGCGAGTGTCTCGCCCGACTTCACCTCGACGACACGGACGAGGTTCTTGTCATGCGCCTCTGATTTCGGAAAACCGCGATGGCCATTGATCCAAAGCGCGAGCTTCGCCGGAGCCGGGAAGTCTTTGGATCGCAAGATGCCTGTGCGACTCTCTTCACCGCCACCACCGCTCATGCTCTGGAGCACCTGCACCTCCGTGCCGTCCGCGCACTTGCGCGGTCGCAGCGCCCAGGCCGGAGGGTTCGCTGTAGCGACGACGGTCCAGACGGGCTCTGGCTTCTTTGCACTCGCCATCAACATCTCCTCCGCCAACGACTGCGCCCAAGTGAGGAGTTCCGGCGGTGGAGGTGTGCCGCGCTCGCTGAGGCCGTCGGAGATGGCTTGGAGCAGAGAAATAGCAGATGACGAAACCTTCTTGGTGAGAACGATGACCTCGGTGATCGACGCGGTTTCGCCGTTGCGGGCGATGTGCGTGAGTGCAGCCGGAGTGATGGGGCGGCCAGCTTGGAGGCGCTGAAGTGAAAAAGAAGCTGCATCAGCGGTTGGGACAGACTGGAGCACCTCGATGAACCAAGGTTTATCCATCACCCTTTCCACCCATCGGCGCGCCTCGGGGTCTTCCAGCCATCCCCGCTGCGAAAGCACGTCACGCAACAGCAGACGAAGGGAGTACACATAGGAATCATCGCCCAACTTATGAGACAACCCATTCTCCGGCCCAGGTGGGGAAAGCAGATCATCAGTAAGCAGCACCAACATCTTCACCATAATCCCGTGCCAGTTTGGATCACCAACGAGAAAGTCTGGCCGTTGCAGCAACGCCTGCGTTGACGCCCGACCTATCGCACTGCCACGACCATCAAACGCGATGCCAAGGTTCCATTTCTCCCAAGGATGAAGCTTATCATACGAGCCGATGACCTGTGCAGCATGCGACATTACAAGACCATTTAGCGCATCGCCATTGTCCTCAGTCCAAGATCC
>JBILPY010000169.1:0-7966 GCA_044373575.1 Prosthecobacter sp.
AGATGAAGGTTGCCTCCAACTGCGTATGGCGGCTGATGAGCTGGATCAATGGATCAAACTGTTCGATCAGGGGCTGGAGAGTGACGAAAACGGCTGGCTGGAAATATTCTCGGATGTGCTGCAATGCCTCGGCGGCGAGGCAGCCTCGACCAAGAAATCACCCGCATCGCGCCCTTCCAACCTAGTTGCGCAACAATGATGCACAACCATGACTCTTGGGAAGCTTCCGCTGCCACCTCAGCACGCCTGCACCGTCGCTTATCACGGCTGATTATCATGCGTGCGCAACAACCTTGCTCATCAGGGTTTAGCAGGCCTCATGGCCGTCCGCAGCGAGCTGCAACGTGACGGTGAGAGGAAGTGAGAAGGGGCTGGAAAATCAGAGGCAATGTCCCACATCAAGCCAGCGCTGGGTGCCCGTTTGGTAAGTATTTACGTGCTGGTGCAAGCCGTTGGAGGGGTGAGTATGCGCCTGCCTGCTTGAACGTGGGAAGGCTTCATGACGGCCTGGAACTCGAAAAAAAGTGGAAAGCTGAAATTTGCGTTCTCATAGAATTTGCGTGGTGGTGTCCCAACCCAGGGTCACGAACAATCTCGGAAAGAGATTTCCTGCCACTCGAAGCGTCTCTGTACATGTCTCAACAGATTCATGCATACGCGATCATTAGAAGTCGATTATTACATCTTTTCCAAAAGTGAGTCCGGCAGCCTCAGATACCAACTGGACAATTGTCCTTTTAGTTTCGTTGTCTAGATTGGTGGCCACGACCCATCCACCGGGCAATTCGTGATGATGAGATCGCAAATCAGGCCGTCCAGGATATAACTCCGCAGGAGTTCGCGCTATATAGCGGCGGGTCGTACCACGGGATTGCGGATGTTTGGCGCAGCGTTCCAAGAGATTCGGATCTGTTTCAGCGAGCCGACGCAACACCAAGACCATCGCCTCTTTGGCGTTTGAGTACGGATATCGTTGCCCACTGATGTGCAATTCGCCACTTCGCTGCTTCCGCGCACCTTCCTCTCGTCCCAAATCAGACTCCAGCTCTACACCAAGGTCGGCAAGGAGATCCCTATTTTGCGAACGGTTAGCCGGTTTGTGAAGTTCGGCCACACGAATGACACGTTTACCCATCGGGAGATCTACTTCGCGTTCCTGTCCGACTCGCATTCCGAGGAGTGCCTTGGCAAGGTCCGTTTCCCGATTGATCATTCCTAAGTCAGCATTCGAAGGCGTGTCAACAATGATCACAAATTCCAATTCGTCGAGCGCGTCCGCAAAGCAGTAGCGGACTGAGTCGCTTAACTCGACAACCTGAACGTGGGCGCGCCATAACGGCAAATCGTCCGAGGGTTGTGAGCCCTCTGGCATAGGACCAGGGGGCATGGGCGCAGGTTCAGGTGCTTCTGGTTCTTGCGAATTTATTTTTCCCTCTTCCTGAGCCCGGCCGCTGTCTCCATCAGTCTTGTACCACTCAGCTCTCAACGCGTCGGCCATGCGCTTGATCGACTCTATCAGGGTATCTGTTTCAGGACTGGCAGGTTCTGCAGCGGCACCAAGCGGCTCGATGCCGAGTTGGGCCAACTTAACATAGACTGGCGCCATAGCGGCGTTTTCATCACGAAAGAACAGACTGCCGCGAATTCGAACGAAGCGCCAACCGAGGCGCTCAAGGACCGCCTGTCTTTCTAAATCTTGATGAAGCTGTTCTGGTGTGTGCCACCTCTCGCCATCACACTCAATGGCGAGTTTCGCCTTCGTTCCTTCGACAACCAAATCGATCCTACGTGACCCGACTGGCCACTGGGGACGCACCCGGTAGCCACTATTAACCAAGTGTTCTACAACGAGCTTTTCGAATATTGATTCGGTCTTTTCACCCTGCATTTCCATTTCCCGCATCAACGATTGAGGGTCGCGCGCGTGCTCAATGAGCCTTCTTCGCAGATCGCCCGCCTGGAGATGCTTGTCTGGGTCCAACGAATGGACTACCCAAAGCTGGTTACGCGCACGGCTTACGGCGACATTGTACCGCTTTTTATAAATGTCGCGGGGACCATTGCTCAATAGTCGGCACTGGCCATCTTCGGGAGGCCCATCTACCATGGAAAGGAAAATAATGTCCCGCTCATCACCTTGAAACTGGGCGGCATTGCCACACTGCAGCCGATGCTTTTGCCACACATCATCAGGCAAGACGGGCCGCAGAAGATTTTCGATTAATCTAGCCTGTTCACTGCCAACCAAGGAGATAACGCCAAAACTCGAAGGCAGCCCAAAGTCATTTTTTGCGTAGGCGGGCTCGTTCAAGCAGGCAACTATGAGTGACGCAATCTCCTCAGCCTCGACCTGATTGAGTTTCTTTCTGTCATCGCGATAGCCACTGACCCGGTGGGCAACCAAAGCAGGCCTCACAGGAGAAGAAGCGGGTTCCCGAAGCGGCAGGATAGTCTTATATGAAAGATGATTGCTGAATTGAATGATGGGGGGTACGCATCTGAAATGCTCGCGCAACGCGACGACGCCGCCAAATGCCTGCTCCGCCAAATCATAGATGGATGTCTGTCCGTCGTAAAGGTGGCTGCACGGAATCCCCCGCAGGTCGGTCGCGATTAATCGCTGCACCTCTTCGACGCCCTGACCAATTGCATCTGGTGTTACCTGCTCCTTGTCGCCAACCACCACATGTTCTCTCCCAAGATAGAGCGCTGCTAGCGCGGTAACATCGCTCTGACTCGCCTCATCGATGATGACCACATCAAACTTCGTCTGCCGCGCGTCGAAGCTTTCATAGACACGATGCAAGGGCATGATCCAAACTGGAACGGAGCGCCGTGCCGAGGCTAAGAGAGCACGAGCCTCTTTCAACAACGATGGTGCTCGCTTTCCAGTCCCCTTGCCGATTCGTTGAATGGTCTGCACAAAACCCATCAAGGCCTGTCGCGAAAATAGGTTGGTTCGTTCGCATTGAGCCGCCCAGGTTTCATTGTCAATGATTTCCGCAGCAAGCTTTCTATGCTGTGTCTCCGTCGCATCCAACTTTTCCTGGAGTTCAGGCATGGACAACTTGCCGCGCCGTTCTAGCTCTTGGTGCCAGTGCCGCCATTGCCATGCAGCGAGCACGTCACCCGGCGGTACCGAGGCGCCATGAGGCCCTTCGCGGCGGCGGATCGCGTGGGACCAAGCAGGTGCGACCTTCTCGACGCGAACGAGCAGATCCTTTCTCATCTCATAGGCTTCACGCAAACCTGTCAGCCGCGCCAACTCACGACACGCTTCCTCATAATGCTCAACTTTCCAGTCACCTTGTGCGCTAAGGCAGACAGAAGCGGCGTCACTATGTGGAAAGCCACTGAGGTATGTTTGTTGCGACTGCAAGTCGGCCGCCAACTCAACCTGACGAAGCAACGCCGCCTGGGCCTCCACCACAGCTACCAGGCTCTGCGTTCCGGCTCGTTGAACTCTTGCAAGTTCCCCGTGATCTCCGGATTCCGCCGGATGTGCAGCCAGCCATTTGTCCCAGTAAAAGCCCGCAGCGTTCAATTCCGCCACCAGAGGCTCCCACACGCGCTCTCGCCAATCCAGGCGATCTTGAATGTCCGCAACGTAGCCTTGCGCCGCACGCTCTGGATTGTTTCCTGTCTCAATTTTCGGGCCTCCCAAAGCTTCTACAGCTCGCCGCCAACGCGCTAAAAATTTGTCTCGTAGCATCCGAAGGTCGGCAAGCGATCGCAATGACTTGATCTCCGCAATTGTGGTTGGAGGCTTCCCATCGACCCGGCATTGATCCAAAAGCTGGTGCCACTCTCGACGAGTCAACTTCGTCATCAGTCCCAGTGAGCTTCCTCCCTCAATGTGAGCCACGATAGCTGCAAGAGTAGATACCATGGCCGGGAGACCAACACTTTCAGGCAGCTCAGGTCCAAACTCCATGATGCACCTCTGAGCCGCAGCAGCCTGCGCGGACAACTCGTGAGCTCCTATAATCAGATCGTCCCACGCGCCCCGAAGATCACCGCCCATCCAGCCTGAAAAGAGCACTTCCCGAAGCCAGTTTTGCTCTTCTGCCAAAAGAGTGGCAGCCGCAGAAACCCGTTGCTGCAACTTTTGCAGTTGATCCGCCTTGCACGCGCTAACAACTTCTAGCCGCCAGAAGTGAGGAAGATGCGTCTCAGCACGCGATTTTGTTCCATCGCGCTCATTGGCCAGCATTCGAAATTCCGCTGCGCTCACGAGCCTTTCCAGATCAGGTTGCAGAACACCAAGCTGCGCCTCATCGGACTGGCACACCCATTCGTTCGTCATGTAAAGCTGACGAATTTCTGCATCAGTCAGGGGGCAAGTTGTCCCTACGTGCAAGGGGCCTGGAATCCAAGACTCTGTCAGAGTGCCTGCCTTTACCCGCTTTGCTGCTTCGATCGGAGATATTCCCTGACCGCTGACAACAATTTCTTCAATCTCGCTGAATCTAGCGTCCCGAATTTGCCGGCGAAGCAGAGTGGCGATTTCATGCAGCTTCTGGCGATTAGCTCTCAGCATGCCTGCTTGCTGCCGCAAATTTGCCGGGTTGGAGCGCGAAAGCCGTTCTGCGATTTCCTGCGCGGCGCGCGCCAATTCCGCCTGGCTTTCGCCGTCGCGATCCAACACACTCAGGCAAAGCGGTTGCAGAGAGGATTCGATTTGGCCCCGCAGGACCCTTAAAGCCTTTACCGTATGTGCAGTCACCAACACCGTCTTTCCTTGTGCTAGGAGGCAACCCAAGAGGTTGGCGATGGTATGAGTTTTGCCCGTTCCCGGTGGGCCTTGCACCAGAACAGCATTCGAATGCGCCAGCCTTTCTGCAATTTCATATTGCTCGGCATTTGCGGGCTTGCTGAAAAGGATGTCGGCGGGCTGCTTTCCCGATATTTGAGTTTGTTCTCCCTTCGATTCTCCACTTGTTGCCGTGGCAGCCATACCGGTTTCTATCCCCACGATCCTGGACAGGCCCGCTGGCGGCGGCGCCTCGTTTTCGAGATCTTCAATGATCTTGTCCAGAGTCGCGCTAAGGCCTGCTGTCCGAGGACGAACAATAATAAGCGGTTCACGCCAGATCGCAGGTCCCTCGTGCTCCACGGATTCATCCTTGCACTCGACAAATTCGCAGTCAGTGAACAGTCCCTGGGCGAGACATTTAAAAAAGCCGGTCGTACTCTGTCCACCGAGC
Organism: Prosthecobacter sp.; assembly: GCA_044373575.1. GTDB lineage: Bacteria > Verrucomicrobiota > Verrucomicrobiia > Verrucomicrobiales > Verrucomicrobiaceae > Prosthecobacter. The sequence goes on from JBILPY010000169.1 coordinate 5,208, forward strand.
GGTTCGACCGGATGCAACTCGAGCTCCGTGTCGAAGTGGGCAATCATGTGCCCCTGAATGGCGGGCACTAGACGAAGAAGTGCCCGGTGCAACTCTACCTTTTCCAACCCCGTCGAAAAACGGAGTTCTGGTAAAGAGGGATCAAACTCCAAGCTGACGCGCTGCAACAGCACGGGGTGCCTCACGGACTCTTTCGGGACTGAAAGCATGCCGTCCGCCAATACCAACTCAACCAGATCACCGTCCCGCTGCAAACCCGTCCACAAAGCATGCACGCGCTCAAAAAGCCTGCGCGCCTGAACTGCTGGTCGCTCAGCCACCTGCCACTTCGTTCGCACCGCCCTCCATTGCTCCAGGCCGGCCGTACGCCGAACATCCTCGTCAAACATCACCGTCACTGTGTCCTTGTTTTCGTCTAAAAAGTTACGTGAGACCAGCACTTCCACATCGCCATCGTAAGCCTGCCAGCCTGGCTTCAACCAGCCGTCAAGAATCTTTGGAGGCATAGGGCAGGGGGTGAGCTGAGCCCGGCGGATCTGAACCAGAGGTTGCATCTCCGTCTCTGTGCCGGTCTCCTCTTCATCTTCGTCATCTATCCGGTCCCCACGCTGAACGATGATGCATGGGTGTGCTGGCCATGTGTCAATACGCAACACATCCGGATAATCCGACACTTCCCGTTGCACGGGGTTTCTCAGTTCATTCAGACCCTTGAGGAATCGGAAAACCTGCGTTAGCCGATTCGTGGCCAATTCGTTTGGGCTATTTTCGGGCATGGCAGGGTGGCTATAGAAGCAATAGGATTCTTATGTGGCAAGATTTGTCTCTTGAAGGCACGAAGTCAGGGCATATTTGTCTCCGAGGACGCTTTTAGTGGTGCACTTTATCGCGTCTCACGCAACGTGGCGCTGTCCTGTCCACGGTCGTTGAATCGAATGCCACCTTTACACTCGTGTACTTGCGTGGTGCGTAATACCACTGAGGAGGCCTCGCTCAGCCCCCTTTGGACTCATTCGTGAGTAGTGAGGCGCGCTATCAACTCCTCAACCGGGAGCATAACTACGCATTCCATGCCGTCTTCCCCATGCACGGACACCGTCCCTTTGGAAAAATGCCAAGCAACAGAAAACCGTCTCCCCTCATACCATGACCACGCGGAGGTGCCATATTCAGCTCCGTCTTGAATCAGTTTCCATCGGCGTCGACTGACTTTGATAGTACTATCAGCGTCGTCGTTTCCCCATACCGCCGTGAGTTCGATTTGAATTCTGCTTTTCTTTGCCTTCTTTATTTTTTTCAAAATCTAGGTTGTTCTCGACAGTGGGCAGAAATCTAAATCAAGGAACTTGCCCTTGAGACGGATATCCTGACTCACCAGCTTTGGGCTGATCCACTTGTAAAGACTGATGCAGCCATAAGCACCACTCAGAGGGGAAAAGCCAGCGACTGCCGCCCAGCGATCTACGCTTTGCATGTAACACCTCTCCGGCAAGACCAATCCCGAAATATAGGTGGCTGCTGAAAACCACAGCGAGGAAGCATCTTGGGAAAATTCTTCCAGCAGTTCCTCGGTGGAATAAAATCTGGTTTCCAGAATTCTTTTCGTGCAGTTGGCCGCCGTTTCGTCTCGGGGCTGGCCGTGCTGTTTTATGTGTTCGCGCATGTCAGGGATAAGGCGGATTGAATTGTGGCAGACGAGACGTAGCCCAGCCTGGGAGCACCAGGATTCAAGGGCGAAGAAGTCACCGTAGGGATGGGGTTCGAGGGGGTGCAAAACAATAAAATTATGCGAAGAAATCCCAGAGCAAAGCGATGAGGAAATTGAGGAACAAAATGCTGATAATCCCATAGTTAAGAGCAGCGAGCGCGCGTGTGAAGTCGGCGGCATCTGCCGGGTTCAGAAGGCTGTCGATAAATCTCTCAATAGGCTCATCTGCTTTGCGACGGCTGGGAGCCGAAGGCAACCTCAGCAAAATCCAGAGTTGGAGAAGCCAAGCACAACACAGAGCAGCGAAGGTGATGTATGGGAAGGCAATAGACATAACTGGGTTGGGAAGCATTGTATCGCATCAGATACACGTTATCCTAGCATTACGTTCAGCGAGGTCTCCATAGCTTCGCCCAGTCACGATGCAGCCTCAACGCAAGCCGTGTGAACCATGAGGTGCTGCCGTTACGGTTGAATCGTGCGGCATCCCACTGCGCGCAGGCGATGAAAAAGCCCGTCGCCGAAGTCAGCCACTGCGTGAGCTGGTTTCCAGCAAACCAAGCATACCCATAGGTGAATCCCACGATGAGCAGCCAAATCATTGCGACGGCAATCAGTCCGCCACGGAACCCCAGTCGATGGAAGAGTTTCCGGGCCAGGGGGTTCGACTCTCCCTCCTGCCCGACATGCCGGACTGTCGTGATGAAGTCGGCTGCTTTCGAGATGACCAAAGACAGTAGGGATAGCAGTAGGAAGAAGTGTGTCATGGCTTTGGTGGGGTGTCCTCATCATCAATGGCATGGCTCAAACGCTTGATGAGCTTGAGACTGTCTTCCGTGCTTCTGTTGCGCGTCGATTCACCGGGTAAGTTCGTCATCTTTTGTGAAATGATCAGATGCAGCCTCTCCACAGCGTCATCTGAGAGAAGGAGGAGCAGCTCTTGGAAACGCTTCTGGTAAAAGCCCTCCTTGAAAGCCCACTCCACTTCTTTATCCCCCTTGTTGTAACGATTGAGCCAGGCTGCCTCACGGTCAGCATAGGCAAAGGTCAG
>JBILPY010000170.1:0-7957 GCA_044373575.1 Prosthecobacter sp.
TCGCCGTTGTGGCGATCCTGCTCGGCTCATGGATCGCCACGGAAAAGATGGCGCGCGATGTCTTCCCGCCGCTGGGCATTCCGACGATCTACGTCGCGCAGCCCTATGGCGGCATGGATGCGGCGCAGATGGAGGGCTACCTCACCTACTACTACGAGTACCACTTCCTCTACATCGCGGGCATCGAGCACGTCGAGTCGAAGAACATCCAGGGAGCCTCCATCATGAAGCTCCAGTTTCATCCCGGCACGGACATGTCCGCGGCGCTTTCCGAAACCATCGCCTATGTGAACCGCAGCCGCAGCTTCATGCCGCCCGGCACGCCGGGTGCCTTTGTGACGCGCTTTGACGCTGGCAGCGTGCCCGTGGGCAATCTCGTCTTCGCCACGGAGAACCCCACGCGCACCGTCGGCCAGATGCAGGACGCCGCGCTCAACATGGTGCGCCCGCTCTTTGCCACGCTGCCCGGCGTCTCGGCACCACCACCCTTCGGCGGCAGTGCACGCACCATTTTGATCAACGTGAAGCCCGACCGCCTCCGCGCTTATGGTTTGTCCCCCGATGACGTGGTCAAAGCCATGACCGAGGCGAACACGATGAGCCCCAGCGGCAACCTCGCCCTGCCCAACAGCTTCCCCATCGTGCCGACGAACGCCGTCGTGAAAAACATCCAGGACCTCGCCGCCGTGCCGCTGAAGGTCACTGACCAAGGCGCGGTGTATGTCCGCGACATCGGCGATGTCACTGACGGCAGCGACCTCATGACCAGCATCGCCATCGTGAACGGCAAACGCACCGTGTACATGCCCGTCACGAAGCGCAGCGATGCCTCCACGCTCAGCGTCGTCGAGCTGGTGAAGGCGAACATCCCCAAATTCAAAGCCGCCTGCCCCGAGGACATCAACGTCACCTTCGAGTTCGACCAAAGCCCTTGGATCATCCGCGCCATCGAAGATCTAGTGAAAGAGGGCATCCTCGGAGCCTGCCTCACTGGCTTGATGGTGCTGCTTTTCCTCCGTGATCTCCGCAGCGCTTTCATCGTCGTCCTGAACATCCCCATCGCCATCGCCGCCGCCGTGCTCGCGATGTGGATCGGTGGTTACACGGTCAATCTGATGACGCTGGGAGGTCTCGCCCTCGCCGTCGGCATCCTCGTCGATGAAGCCACTGTCGAGATCGAGAACATTCACCGCCGCATGAAGCAAGGCGGAGGTCACAGCCTGCGCCGCATCGTCCTGGATGCCTCCGAGGAAACCATCGGTCCGCGCAGCCTTTCGATGCTCTGCATCCTCGCGGTCTTCGTACCCAGTTTCTTCATGACCGGTGCTGCGAAGGCCCTGTTCCTGCCTTTGTCCCTCGCGGTCGGCTTTGCCATGATCGCCTCCTATTTGCTCTCTAGCACGCTCGTGCCCATCTTGAGCATCTGGTGGCATCGGGAGCCTCGTCCGACAAGTCAGACAGGTCCGGCCAGTCCGTCTGCATTGCGCTGGCTCTTCCTCCCCAGCCTCACCACGCGCAACATCCTCGTCCCCGCGTATCTCGGCGGCGTCATCTTTGCCATCAGCATCATCATTCCCTTCATCGGCACGGAGATCTTCCCTCAAATCGACGCCGGTCAGCTCCAGCTCCGCCTCCGCGCCCCTACTGCCACGCGACTCGAAACCACCGAGCAGATCGCACAGCGCGTGCTCGACATCATCGGCGAAGAAGCGCCCATCGCCACCAGCATGGGCCTCGTCGGCGTGCACGCGCCGAACTACCCCGTCAATCTCATCCATCAGTGGAACAGCGGCCCCGAGGAAGCCACGCTGCAAATCCAGCTCAAGCCCGGCTCGCCCCCCATCGCTGCCCTGCGCGAGAAGCTCCGCGCCAAGCTCGCCGCCGAGTTCCCGAACGTCCTCTTCTCCTTCGAGCCTGCCGACATCGTCAGCCGCGTCATGGCGCTCGGCTCACCCACGCCCATCGAGGTCGCCGTCAGCGGCAAAGACTTCGCCGCCAGCCGCGCTCATGCGGAAACCCTCCGCACCAAGCTCGCCGCCATCAAAGACCTGCGCGACGTGCAGTTCAGCCAGACGCTCGACTACCCCAGCGTCGATGTGAACATCGACCGCGAACGCGCGGGCCTGCTCGGTGTGAAAATGAGCGATGCCACACGCAGCCTCGTCGCCGCCACCGCCAGCAGCCGCTTCACCGTGCCCAACTACTGGGCCGATCCGAAATCCGGCCAAAGCTACAGCCTGCAAGTGCAAGTGCCGCAGACGATGATGAAAAGCCTCGAAGACCTGCGCAACCTGCCTATCAGCGCCGCCGACAAAGCGACCGTCCCGCTGCGCAACATCGCCAAAATCAGCGAAGGCAACGTCATCGGCCAATACGACCGCTACAACATGTCCCGCACCGTTTCGATCATCGCCAACCTTCACGACCAACCGCTCGGCACCATCGCCAAGCAGGTCGAAAAGGTCATCGCCGACAACCCCGCGCCCACTGGAGTCGCCGTCGCACTCCGAGGACAAGTCCCGCCGATGAAGGAACTGCAAAGCGGCCTTCAAACCGGCCTGCTCATTGCCATTGTCACCATCTTCCTGCTCCTCGTCGCGAATTTCCAAAGCCTGCGCCTCGCCCTCATCGTGCTCACCACGATTCCAGCGGCCTTGCTCGGTGTCGTGCTCGCCTTGAAACTCACCGGTACCACGGTCAATATCCAGAGCTTCATGGGAGCCATCATGGCCGTCGGCGTCGCCGTCGCGAACGCCATCCTGCTCGTCACCTTCGCCCACCGCGCCCAGCTCACCGGCCTCAGCAAACGCGACGCCGCCCTCGAAAGCGCCACCACACGCCTGCGCCCCATTTTGATGACCAGCCTGGCCATGATTGCCGGCATGATCCCCATGGCCCTCGCCAAATCGCAAACATCTCCTCTGGCTATTGCCACCATCGGTGGTCTCGCTTTGGCGACCATCGCGACGGCACTCGTGCTGCCTGCTGTGTATGCGCTGCTGGCGAGCAAGACGGCAAAGAACGCCTCACTTGAACCCATCGACTAAATGAACCTCACCCCTAAAACCCAAGCCGCTATCAAGCAGCTCAAGCTCGAAACCAAATTCCTCGAAGCTGAGTATTATCCCGGTGCAGCGGATGAAGAGACTCGTCTCCGCTGTGAGAAACGCGTGAATGCCTTTCTAGACAAGTGCGAGTCACTCCTCGCCCGAAGCACCACCGACCGCGTCCTTTATCGCGCCGCCGAAGAGCTTCAGGAGCAGTTTGATGAAGAGAACGCCGAAGAGGCTGAGCACGTCGGCAACTACATCGGCGACTTCATGAAGATCGTCGGACTCGATGACTGGACTGAGTTTGTTTAACTTTGAATACCGCGACCCATGCGCCCCCTGATCTTCCTCGCACTCACCACACTCGCGGGAGCCCTCGAACTCCCGACGACGAAACCCACCACCGGTCTTATCCACCGCTGGGTTTCCCTGCCCTCCACGCTCGCGCCATGGCAGCAGGCGACGCTGCACGCCAAAGTCACCGGCTACATCGCCACGCTCACTGTCGATAAAGGCGACGCCGTCAAAGCGGGCCAAATCCTCGCCACGCTCGAAGTGCCCGAACTACAGGCCGACATCGCCAAATCGAAAGCCGAGGTCACAGCGGCCAGCATCGAGGTAAAGCGCCTCCACGAAGCTCGCGCGAAGTCTCCCGACCTCATCCTGCCCCAGGCCGTCGATGACGCCGAGGCCAAGCTCGCCATCGCCAAAGCCGGACTGGAACGCAGCGAAACACAGATCCAGTTCGCCACACTCAAAGCGCCGTTTGATGGCATCATCACTGCTCGCCACTCGGATCCTGGCTCTCTTGCCACCGCGAACACCACCAAGCTCCTCGAAGTCACCGACCTCAGCACGCTGCGCCTACAAATCCCCGTCACGGAACTCGAAACCGGCCTCGTGACCGTCGGCAAGCCCGTGAAGGCTCAGATCGACGCAGCCGGAGCCACGCCCGTCGAAGCCAGCATCAGCCGCATCGCCTACGCGCTCGATCCTGCCACGCGCACCATGCCCGCCGAAGCTGACCTCAAGAACCCCGATCTCAAACTCCGCCCCGGCATGTACGCCATGACGAAAATCGCCGTCGAGAAACACGAGGCTGCCACTCTGATCCCCGTCGCAGCTCTCGTGATGGAAAAGACCAACGCCTTCGTCTTCAAACACACCGACGGCAAAGCGATGAAGACCGCCGTGAAGATCGGCTTCAACGACGGCACTAATGTGGAGGTGCCGGAGTTGAAGCTGGACGATGTGCTGCTGGTCCCTGGAACCGTTGCACTAACCGACAAGCAGGCCGTCACCGCCAAACCCTGATTCGCAGCCAGATGAAAACGTTCCTCTTCCTCCTTGCCGCCACGCTTTCGACTGCTGCCCCTGTCCACGTCGATCTCCCGACCGTGATGAAGCTCGCCGGAGCCAACAACGACGAGATCCAGCTCGCTCGCGTGAAGCACACCGAGACCATCGCGGAGTCAAAGCAGGCTTGGCAGCGGTTCTGGCCCTCGTTGAGTCTCGGCGTCGGTTATCGGCGGCACGATGGCAACATCCAGGATGTCGCGGGAGCGGTCTTCAATGCTTACAAGCAGCAGTACACCGTCGGCACGAACATCATGATCGACTGGTCGCCGGGTGATCTGTATTACTCGGCACTCGCCGCCAAACAAAAGGCGCTCGCAGCCGAGCAGTTCGCCGAGAAATCGCGGCGCGACATCGTGACGCAGGCCACGTCACGTTACTTCGATCTGCTGAGTGCGGAGGCCAGCGTAGCCATCATCGAAGATGATCTGCGCCTGACGCAGGATTATGAAAAGCAGCTCGAAGGAGCCGTCACGGCAGGCACCGCCTTTCGTGCGGATTTGCTGCGTGTGAAAACGCAGGTCTCACGCGCCAAGCTGGCGATTCGTCAGGAGCAGGAGAAGCGCGACCTCACCGCTGCTGCCCTGGCTGAATCCTTGCGTCTGCCTGCCGAATCCGAACTCCGCCCCGCGAAGGCTGATCTCGTGCCCGTGCGCCTCAACGGCAAAACTGGCGTCGCCACCCTGATCACTCAGGCCAAACAGCATCGGCCTGAACTCAAAGCCGCCGGTGCCGCCACCACCGCAGCACAGCTTGAGAGCGACCGCGCCCGCATCGCCCCGATCATCCCGAACGTGCAAGCAGGCTACGGCGCAGGCGGACTCGGCGGAGGCTTTGGAAACAACACGGGTAACTTCGACGACATTCAGGACTTCTACATCGGCCTCGGCTGGAAGATTGGCCCTGGCGGTCTCTTCGATAAACAGCGCAAGGTCATCGCCAATGCCCGAGAAGAAGCCACGAACCTGCAAACCGATCAGATCAAAGCCGCCATCGGCCGCGAAGTCGTCGAAGCCGCCGCGAAGTCCCAAAGTGCGCACGATCAGATCGCCATCAATGACGACGCTGTCGCTGCCGCCGAGGAGCTGGTGAAGCTCGCCAAAGAACGCCAGGCCAGTCAGCTCGGCGTCGTGCTCGAATACTTGTTAGCCCGTGAAGAACTTACCCGAGCTAGACAGAGCCGAGTGCAGGCGGTCACCGAGTTCAACAAGGCTCAGCACGAATTGAAGCGAGCCGTCGGAAAGTGATGCTACTCTAGTAACTCGGGATAGCACGCATTCGCCATGGCGCGGCATTTGTCCAAACCGGTGCTCGTGCAGCCGAGGTTCATGACTTCCTCGGTCAGTGTGCGGCAGTCAGCGGCGTTGAGCTGGCGGATGGCGTGCTTCACGCGAGGGACCTGACTTGTGGCGACACTGAGTTCATCAAGCCCGAGGCCGACGAGCAGTGGCGTGAGCTCGACATCGGAGGCCATTTCACCGCAAATGCAGACGCGAATGCCCGCAGCTCGCGCGGCCTCGACGGTCATTCGGATGAGGCGCAGCACGGCAGGATGCGTGGGCTGGTAAAGACTGGCCACGCGTTCGTTCAACCTGTCCACGGCGATGGTGTACTGGATGAGGTCGTTGGTACCGAGGCTGAAGAAGTCCACCTCACCGGCGATGAGATCAGCCGAGACAGCGGCGCTGGGGATTTCGATCATGGCCCCGATGGCGATGTCGTCACCGATGGGGACTTTGGCGTGGAGGAGATCGCGCGCGCATTCATCGAGCAGGGCGCGGGCTTCGCGCACTTCTTCCACACAACTGACCATGGGGAACATGATGCCGATGCGTCCATGTGCGGAGGCACGCAGAAGAGCGCGGAGCTGACGGCGGAAGAGATCTTTCCGCCCCAGAGAGGCGCGGATGCCACGCCAGCCGAGGAACGGGTTGGGTTCGGCCTCGAAGGTCATGCGCGGGTCCATCTTGTCCCCCCCGAGATCGAGAGTGCGAAAGATGACCTCTCCAGGTGTCATGGCCTGCACGGCACGCGTGTAGCAGTCGGCCAGCCAGTCTTCACTGCCCTCAGGATCTTCGAGATGGAGAAACTCCGTGCGAAAGAGGCCCACATGCTCAGCACCACTGTCACGGATGTCGGTCATCTCTTCGATGAACTCAGCATTTGCACTGACCATGATGGTGCTGCCGTCAGAGGTGGTGGCAGGCTGGTGACGTGTGTTGTGCAGAGCGTCTTCGCGCGCATCCGTCTGAGCTTCGCGGCTGCGATACTTTGCCAGCGTGGCAGCGGATGGATTGCGGATGAGCAGGCCTTCATCACCATCGAGAAGCACGGCGTCACCGGAGTGCAGTTCCTCGCAGATGTTGTGCATGCGCACGACGGCAGGCAGAGAGAGAGAGCGCGCGATGATGGCCGCGTGCGAGTTCACACTGCCCATCTCGATGGCAAAGCCGAGCACCTTTGTGCGATCGAGCTGCACAGTGTCCGAGGGCGTGAGGTCATGCGCGACGATGATGACGGGATCATCAAACATCGGGTGGTCCAGCATCTCACCACGCAGGTGCCGCATCACACGATGGGTCACGTCTTTGATGTCGAGGAAGCGCTCGCGCAGGTACGAGTCGGAAAGGCCGCGCAGGGCGTCCATGTGCTTGCACATGAGCCTGTAATAGACCGCGTCCACACAGATGAGCTGCTCGCGCACGGTCTTCTCGACCTGCTTGCGGATGGAGTTGTCATTGAGGATGAGCAGATGGGCTTCAAAGATATCCGCCTCGGCCCGACCTTCCTCGCCAGACATCGCTACCTGGAGTGCCTCGATCTCTGTCTGAGTGACCTCCAAAGCACGACGCCAGCGCGAAAGATCGCTTTCGACTTCTTCGAGCTCGATGGGTGTGGCATCGGGCTCATCAAAGTGATCCTTCATCACATGCACCACGGCATGGGCCACGCCGGTGGAGACGGCGGTACCTTCCCAGATTTTTTCGGGTGCGATGATGGCTTCAGACATGAGGCGCGGATGATGGGGAGCAGGACATCCCTTGGCAATCACGAATCAGGCCAGACCTTACGAATCCGTATCGACATCAATTTTGAGACTGGATAAAAGAAGGGCATGTCCTCCATGAACCGCCGCCGTTTTCTCCAGTCCAGCGCCGCCCTCGCCCTGCCAGCCATTGCCTCTGCTGCTCCAACGGCAACACGCATCATTGACACGCACACGCACTTCTATGACCCGACGCGTCCGCAGGGCGTGCCCTGGCCAGGCAAGGGCACGAAGCTCTACCGCAAGGTGCTGCCCGCCGACTGGCGCGCGCTGGCCGAGCCACATGGCATCAAGGAGACGGTCATCGTCGAAGCCAGCCCGTGGGTGGAGGACAACCAGTGGATTCTCGATCTCGCGGCGAATGAAAAATGCATCGTCAGCTTTGTCGGCAATCTCGATCCGACCACGCCCGAGTTCGCTGCGAACGTGAAGCGTTTCTCCGCCAATCCCATCTTTCGCGGAGTCCGCTGGCGCTCGGATCTGGTGAAACTGGATGCGCATCACG
>JBILPY010000171.1:0-7947 GCA_044373575.1 Prosthecobacter sp.
AGCTGGCTTGATCGCTTCAACCCTGAGTCACCTCAGAAACGCGGGCACAAGACAAAGATCGACCAGGGGAATAACACGACCAAGCCGAAGACTGCCGCCGAACTGGCTCAGGCTGCTGAGGAGGAGATCATCGGCATCCTCAATGCCTTGGATGGCTGGTTCCTCGCCGCCCATCACACCCGCGTCATGAAGGACACCCTGACCACCACGGATGCCGTGTTGGAAGAAGCCCGGAAGAAACTCAAAGCCGTGAAGTGACCTGACGCCGATGCAACTCACCCTCCAACCCTCCGACCTCGACGAGTACGCGAAGCTGCCGCACAAGTGGCGCTCCAAGCTCGATGTGCTCATGCGCGTGCTGAAGCAATTCAGCAGCGGTCAGCTCACGAAGGCGGAGGCCGTCAAGACCCTCGGCATGAGCCGGGCCTCGTTTGATCGCAAGGTCAGCGCGGTGAAGGCGGAGGGCTGGCGCGGGCTGGTGCCGAACTACAAAGGATCGACCCGCCTGCCGAATGAGTTCGTCGAGCATTGGAAGCGCCTCGTGGAGAGCAACCAGCGCAAGACGGCCCCGGCTTACCGGGTGCTGATCCGTCAATGGCGTGAGCGGCATCCGATCCCTGGCTATGCAGGGCACCCAGGGCACCCGGAGCTGCCAGCCGGATGGGATCAGCGCAACCTCTATCGCTACCAGCCGAGCAAGCTGGAGATGAGCGCGCTACGTCATGGCCTTGGCCGTGCCACGAGCCTGCACGCTCCGAAGGTGCTGAGCACCCGAGTCGGGCTGTGGCATCTCTCGCATATCGTGTGGGATGACGTGTGGCCCGACATGAAGGTGCATCTGCTGACTCAGCGGAAGCCCTGCCGTGTCCTCCAGATCGGTGCGCTCGACCTGCTGAGCGCGAGCCGCTTTCACTATGGCATGAGACCGCAGCTCCTGCGGGCCGATGGCACCCGCGAGAACCTCAGTGAGGCTGACATGCGCTTCGCCCTGGCTTCGCAGCTTTACCAATACGGCATCTCACCGCGTGGCACGTCGATGGTCATCGAGCACGGCACCGCCGCGATCCGTGACAATGTGCGTGACATCCTGAGCCGTGGCCTTGGTGACCTGATCAGCTTCGATGAGTCCGGCATGACGGGCAAGATTCAAGCCATCGCGGGTATGGGCGATGGAAAGGGCGGTGGTGGTAACTTCCGCCACAAGGCCGCGCTGGAAAGCCTGCACAACTACATGCACAACGAACTCGCTGCACTGCCAGGGCAAGTGGGGCATGATCGAGACGAGCCCGAGTTTCTCGGCGTGATGGAGCGAGAGCACGAGATGCTGCATCGCCTGGCTGAACGCATCGACCCGAAGCTGCTGAGTCTCTTCAAGTCGCCCTTCCTCGAATATCATTCGCAGCTCGTGCCAGCGGTGGCGGGTGTGCTGAAGGCGATCAACGAACGCACCGAGCACCAGCTCGAAGGGTGGGCGGAGTGTGGCTTTGTCACCCGTGACTATCGGCTCACCGATGCCCGCGAGTGGCTGAGTGAAGCCCAGCTCATGAGCCAAGCGCTGCCGATCCGTCAGGCCATCATTGCAGCGGCGGAGATGGATAAGCGCTACTGGAAGCCCCGGAAACTGAGCCCAAGTGAGGTCTTCGGCATGGGGCACAACTCCGGCCAAGTGATGAAGGTGCCGCTACCGATCATCGCGGAGATCCTTTACCTCGACCTCGCGAAGCCCCGCCGCTGTGACAAAGGCGAGTTCGTCTTTGAAGATCATGAGATCGCCCCAGGGCCGCTGCACTTTGAAGGCCGCATCCTGCGTGCCGATGGCCGCGAAGAAGAGCTGACCGATGGCGAAACCTATGACCTGGTCGTCAACCCTTACGACCCCAGCATCACCAGCGGCAGCGGCAGTGCTTTCGTTTATTCTGGCACTCGTCAGAAGGGTGCTTTCCTCGGTCTTGCACGCCGCGTGCAGCGGCATTGCAGAGCAGACTTTGAAGCGGCTCAGCACGCCTTCGGACGCATCAAGACACGCATGGCTGACAAGCTGGCCGAGAGCCGAGCACGGCATCTGCCGAAGACCCGCGAGATCACCGCCCGGATGCAGCACAACGAAGGTGTGATCTCCAAGCACCTAGCTGACCGCCAAGCCTTCACCGCACGCGCCACGGAGGCGCTGAACCAATCTCTCCAGACGACGACGGCCCCCACTGAGGAAGCCGATCTCGACTGGTGATCCCAAACCCACACACACCCACCCATGAAGACACCCACACTCCCCCCCGGCAAAGCTGCCGCTGGCAATGACCTCGAAGCCGCTGAGCTTGACGCGAAGATCTCGCCACGCTCTGAAGCCTGCTTCATCCGGCTGCAAAGTTACCAGACCCGCAACCGTCTCAGCGATGAGCAGCTCGGCAAGCGGCTCGGCAGCAATGGCACGTACGTTTCACGCTACAGGAACAACAAGTTCCTCGGCGACATCTCCGAATTTGAGGGCCGCGCTGAGCAGCTCCTTGCCCGTGAGGAATTGATGGATGGCGATGAAGGCAAGCTCTGTGACAAAGGCTTCTGTGTGGAGCCTGTGAGTGGCTTTCTGGATCTGGTACGTAATCAGCGCATGATGGGCGTCGGCTATGGACCTGCGGGCCGTGGCAAGAGCAAGGCCTGCCAGCTCTATGCAGCCGCCCACAAAGGCACCATCTACCTGCACGTCAACGCATGGGCCACGGGCCGCGACCGCGTGATCGACGACATTGCCCGCATCGCGGGTGTTCGCCGTGCGAAGTGCGACAAGACGATGACGGATTCTTTGCTTCGTGTGCTGCGTGATTCTGACCGCCTGCTGATCATCGACAATGCCCAGCGGCTGACCGAGTCGGGCCGCAAGTGGCTGGCAGATTTCCATGACGCCACGCGCATCGGCATTGCCCTGGTCGGCAACCCTGAGATCGAGGAGCAATTCCTTCGCAATGATCAGCACGCCAGCCGCCTCGGTCGGTGTGTGGATGTGACGACGATCAGCGACACTAAAACGACGGTGCTGCACCTGCTAAAAAGCTATCTTCCTGATGCTCTGGAAGACAAGGCCACGCAGGCGGAGGCACTGGCGATTTTGAGGCTGGAAGATGGGGGCGCGGCCCGTGCCGTGAAGATGCACCTCCGCCTCGCTGTGAAGATCCGCGAAGGCTCGCCGCAAACGACCCCGGCCGAGGCGGTGAAACTGGCCCGCACACAACTTGTTCACAAAGCCGCTTAACCCCTCATGAAACCCTCTGACATCACACAACTTTTCCGCGCCTCAGCGCCGGTTTTTGCGCATCGCGTTTCCGCCTGGATGATGCTGGTGACGATCTGTGACGCTGGCGACACTGGCGTGACTCTGACGAAGCTCTGCAATGGGCTCAAAACCGCGACCCGTGACTCGCGCCAAACCACCCTCAGAAGGTGGACCAAGGCCGGGCTTCTGGAGCGTCGGGAAATCCCGAATCGGCGCATGGCCGCAGGCCTGCCAGGTGGCCGCCGCCAGATGCTTTATTTTGCCACCCCGAAAGCCTTCAACCTTCTTCGATTGGAGCCCAACAATGCAAGCCGCTGAAATCGCCTTTTCCTTTCTGAAGCGTGGCCTCAAAAATGGCCTCTGCCTTTCGCGCTTTGCCGCTCTGGCTTACCTCGCCGCCAATGGGGAGCGTGACCGGGTGGAAATCCTGCTCGCACTCGGCCTGTCTCAATCGTCGAGGAATAGCGGCTCTGTGGTGGAAAAGCTCGTCGCTTTGAGACTGCTTTCCAGGCGCATGGTTGAGGGGGGGAAATACCTGTATTCTGTGACGCCCGATGGGCTTCGGGTTTTGGGTCTTAAATCCACGGCAAAATGAGTGATCGCCGCTGGCCTTCCTTTGCCGAGATCGAGTCGATGGAATCGACCGAGTCGTATGACCTCTATTGGAACTTGCCAGCGCCTCAAAATGAGGAGCAACTTGCCATCATTCGAGCCCTCGGGGATCAGGGCCGGAAGATGCGGCTGGAAGAGGAAGGCGACCAGCCTAAGCGCACCTTTTTGCCCATGCCTGAAAAGGCACCTGACCAGGCCGCGCCGATGCCGCCAAAGCGGCCCCCATTTTACGCCCCCAAAAAGAAGCCTGTGGCGCACGAGGAGCGCCCAGGTGGAGCCTCCATTTTCCTCGCGGGATTGAAGCTATGAATGCCTCTCAACGGAAGACTTATTTTGGCAACCTCTGGCCTGCTGCTTGCAAGGCTCAGGGGTGGCTCGTCAAAGACGAGGATCGCCGCCGCGAAGTGACCCATCAGGCCACTGGAAGGGACAGCACAAGCAAGCTCACCGAGGCTCAAATCACGCTGCTCTTCAATAAGCTCAAGCAGCTCGCCAACCCGGCTGACTTTGACCTGGCTTATGCCGATGCGAATCCCGAGATCGCGCTCGAAGAGCACAAACGCGGCCAGATCATCTGGCGCATCGAGAACTCAACGGCGAAGGCCGGGCTCACAGAAGCCTGGCTTGAGGAGATCAGCGCGCGCAAGTGTGCCACGCACGCCGTGAAGCACTGGCGGCAGCTCCCGACCGTGGAACTCGTGAAGCTGAGCATGACGGTCGAAAGCCGAACATCAGACGAGGTGAAGGACCGCCGCGCCAAAAAACAGCAGCCCCGTGCAGCCACCGTGCAGGACACCTGCACGGATGGCATCGTGATGCCCTTCTAGGCGCACGAAAGCTGCTCAAACCTCTGTCATTTCCCGGTTTTCAGCTAGAAAGCTGCTCAAACCGCCACGGACGCACACGATGGCGCTCCAAGCCCCTATTTCCGGGCATCTCCGTCAGTTTCCGGTCTTTTCCGGGCTGCTCAAACCTGTTGTCGGGTTGCTCTGAGCGGCGACGTTCAGCCCAATCGCCTGCTGACGAAGCGACCCCAGCGCCAGCACCAGCTCCGCGTCTTCCGTTTGTAGCTTGGCCCAGGTCTCCATCGCTGCCGTGAGACGGCTGGCTTCGTTGCTGGTGATGGCTTGTTCCATCTCATTCACCAGTCCACGGATGCGATGCAGAATCGCTTCCACATGATCCCAGCGATGACACCACGCCGTGTTGCAATCCCCCGGAGAACCAAATTCCTCGCCCAGACCTCGTGCACGGCGCAGGGCCAGGATCAAGTCTTGTTCGAGTTCGATCAGGCGAGAGGATTCCGTGCGCAGGCCGATCTCCAGGCTAGCCAGGATATGGGATGTTTGAGCGTCATTCATAGCCCTGCTCATGCTCGGAATACATCCAAGTTACCATGGGGTGTAACCCTATCGCGCTCGTCTCATGACTTTGACCGCTTCAAGAACCAGCATGGGAATCGCAGCGATGGCGAGGAGGAGCAAGCCGTCACTCCATGGCATGAAGGTGGTCTTCAGGAAGCGACCCAGCATGACATTGTGCTGGCTCAGGAGTTGAAGGCCGAAGGAAAGGGCTACCACGATGACGAGGTTGAGGTTCGTGAAGAGCGGGATGCGCCAGATCGGCTTGGTTTCGCTTCGGGTACCGAAGGATCGCAACAGCTCGGCGAAGACGAGGACCGTGAAAGAGCTGGTGCGGGCTTCTTCAGTGCTCTTGGTTTGCAGGACGTAGTAGTACACGACGAAGGCCACTCCGGCGGTGAGGAAGCCGGTGAGGAACATGGTCTGGAGAAAATGCCGATCGGTGATGCGCTCCATGCGATGACGTGGGCCGCGCTTCATGACATCAGGGTCGATGGGATCGGTGGCGAGGCAGAGCGCTGGCAGGCCGTCGGTAACGAGATTGATCCAGAGCAGGTGAATCGGCAGCAGCGGAGCTGGCAGGCCGATGATCACGCAAAGGGTCATGAGCAGCAGCTCGCCGGTGTTGCCTGCGAGCAGGTATTCCAGCGTCTTGCGGATGTTGTCGTAAATGCCACGACCTTCCTCCACGGCGGAGACGATGGTGGCGAAGTTGTCATCGGTGATGATCATGTCAGCCGCTTGTTTGGTCACCTCGGTGCCTGCTTTGCCCATGGCGATGCCGATGTCGGAACCTTTGATCGCCGGGGCATCATTGACGCCGTCGCCGGTCATCGCCACGACGGCATCGTTGGCTTTCCAGGCGTGAATGATGCGCAGTTTGTGCTCGGCACTGACGCGGGCATAGACGCCGATCTTGGGAGCGCGCTGTTTGAGTTCGTCATCGTTCATCTTGTCCAGATCGACGCCGGTGATGGCTTCCTCGTCGTCTGTTGTAATGCCGATCTCACGCGCAATGGCTGCCGCAGTTTCCGGGTGGTCGCCAGTGATCATCACGACGCGGATACCAGCGTCGCGACACTTGGCGAGAGCGTCTTTGGCCTCCTGACGTGGCGGATCATACATCCCGCTCAGTCCGACGAAGACAAGATCATGCTCCACAGTGTCCGCCGTGAGATCCGTGGGCTCGGCATGATCCAAATCGCGTGTGGCTGAGCCGAGCACACGTAGGGCTTGCCCGGCCATCGTTTCGTTTTGCGCCGTGATGCTCTGGCGGTCCTCATCCGTCATCGGGCGCACGCCGGCGCTGGTGTAAAGATGGGTGCAATGCTCCAGCAGCACATCGGGAGCGCCGTTGATAAAGGCGCGCAGTTTCCCCTCCGGTAGTTGGCGAATCACCGCGCTGAGTTTGCGGTCGGAGTCGAAAGGAAGCTCGTGATGCTTCGGCATCTCTTTCTCGATGCGCTCGCGGTCGCCACCTGCCTTGAGGCCAACGGTAAGCAAGGCTCCCTCGGTGGGATCACCGACCGTTTTCCATGCGCCGTCTTCCTCGGTCAGATGTGCGTTGTTGCAGGCCAGCAGGACCGTGGCGAGTTCGAGCAAGGGTGCCGCGTGTTCAGCTTCTGCCTTCTTCCCATCCATGCGCACCTCGCCTTCAGGCCCATAACCCGTTCCGGTGACTTCGTAGGTTTGTCCCGACACATACAACGCACGCACGGTCATCTCGCCGACGGTCAAGGTGCCGGTCTTGTCCGTGCAGATGACACTGGTAGAGCCGAGCGTTTCGACGGCGGACAGCTTGCGCATCAGCGCGCGTCGCTTTGCCATGCGCTGCACGCCGAGTGACAGCGCTACTGTGACCACCGCAGGCAATCCTTCCGGCACAGCTGCCACAGCAAGACTGATGGAAGTCATCAACAATTCCATGGGTGCCACGCCACGAAGCAAGCCCAGCACAAACAACAGCGTGACAATACCCAGCGCCGCCCACACGAGGACGCGGCCAAATGAATCGAGCTTCCGTTGTAAAGGCGTGCCCTGATTCGCATCCGCGTCTTCGATCATGCCCGCGATGTGACCCAGCTCCGTCTTCATCGCTGTGGCGACGACGACGGCCTCCCCCGTGCCTGCGGCGACGCTGGTGCCCATGAAAACCATGTTCTCACGGTCGCCGAGCGGGATGTCAGCCTGCTCCAACGTCGCAGGCTGCTTCTCTACAGCCAGTGATTCGCCCGTGAGCGCTGACTCGATGCTCTTGAGCGAAGCTGACTCCAAAAGCCTGGCATCAGCTGCGACCAAATCGCCTGCCTCCAGCGTGAGAATGTCTCCCGCGCCGATTTCAGCCGCAGGAATCGACGTGACTTTGCCGTCGCGTTTCACCTTGGCCTGCGGTGCGGTCATCTTCATCAGCGCTTCGATGGACTTCTCCGCGCTGTACTCCTGATAAAAGCCGATTGCCGCGTTGAGCACGACGATGGCGAGGATGGCCATCGCGTCCACCGCCTCACCCAGCACGCCGGAGACCACGCCCGCGACGATGAGAATCCAAATGATGAGGCTCTTGAACTGACCGAGAAAAATCTGCCAAGCGCTGATGCGTTTGCCTTCCTTCAGCTCATTCGGGCCGTCTGCATCGACGCGTTTTTCAGCTTCCTGAACCGAAAGACCATCTGCAGTTGAATCCATCTTCTCCAGCACCTCCTCGGC
>JBILPY010000173.1:0-7933 GCA_044373575.1 Prosthecobacter sp.
CGCCTGATGCCTGTGCCATGCCGCACTATCCACTTTGGCAGAGTCGCGCAGCAGGTGAAACACCGCGAATTTCGGGTCAAGCTCCCACGGCTCATGCACGCTCGTGTAAAGTCGCGGGTTACCCATTAGCAAGGCCATGGAAGCCGCGCCGATATGCGCCGAATCACCATGAGTGAGGATGATGCCGTTCAGCGCATTGATCCCCTGATGGCGAAAGAATGGGCGCAGCACGCGCCGCCATCCAGGAACATTGCCCGTGTCGATCAGCCATTGCGCTTCATCCACACGCACATGTCCTGCCGAGCCTCCTCCGGAGAGGTGGAAGACCTGCATCTCCATCGGCGGTGGTGCTTTTTCAAAGCGCAGATCCAGTGTCACATTCGCTCCCGGCAAACCGGCGAACCAACCTGCGCTGACGACCATGCCGCGCGCGAGCCAGGCATTGGCCCAATTTGCCAGCACTTGCAGCGGCCCCACTCCAAGAGCCGCAGCCATCAGACTCACACACGAAGCGCCGATGCTAAAACCTGACATCGGCACCAGCAGAAGATTCGCCAACAAACCCACCGGTGTCATGGTGTGGAAGTGCCCAAGCATCAGCGGCAGACTGCCCATCCAGGCCGCCAGCGAAGTGCAGGCCAGACCTGCGAACTGCTGCCTGCACCAGCGCCCGAGCCACTGATCCCATGAGGCCAGACTGGGCGGGAGAAATGCATCCAGCTCCGTCCATGGGCGCAATCTTTGAAGCATCGGCCCAGCCAGACTCGCGATGGCCCAGAGTACGAGGAATGAAAGCTGAAACCCCGCTTGGAAAAGCTGGTGCGAATCCCAAACCAGAAGTACCAGCAGCGCGAAGCCGAGGCTGTTTTGCACATCCGATTTCCGATTCCAATGCAGTGAGCCGAGCACGATGGCAATCATGAACGCCGCACGCGCTGCCGAGGGACGCCAGCCCGTGATGTAGGCATAAGCAAACACGATCACGATGATCAGGCCCGCTGAGCGCGGCTTTCCCAGCCCCAGCCAGCGCAGGCCAAAGGCCAGCACCACAGCCACCATCACCACATGCAAACCACTCACCGCGAAGATATGCAGAGTGCCGCTGTCACGGAAGGCATCCTCAATGTCATCACCCGCAGCATCTGAAGCACCGAGCGCCATCGCCAGCAGCACCGCTCTGTCTTCCGCGCGGTCCTCGATGCCTCGTGAAAGCGCCGCCGTGATCCACTGCCTTGATGTCTCCGCCCAGTAGAGCAGATGAAATCTGGGAGAGAGCGGCTCCTCGCGGATCAATCCCACACGTTGTGCCCGTAGATAGGCGATCCAGCCATTCCGCAGACTGAAACCCACCGGGTCAAACTGGCCCGGATTCATGGGAGGCTTTGGCAAAGAAAGTTCACCCGCGATCTCATACACGCCTGCCTTCTCCAACTGCCAGCCCACCGGCAGAGCCACTTTCACCCGAGCAGTCAGTGGCAGAAAATCCCCATCATCACCCCAGCGCAGCTCCGAGATTTCCGCCACCGCGCGCGCCTCATCCAGCTCCGCCCCATCCGTCCATGGATACAGCCTTGCTCTCAAAGTCACTTCCACAGGCCTGTCCGCTTGCGCGAGCAGGCGCTGCCGCAGCGGATGTTCATAGGTTTGATGCAGACGCCAGCCATGCAATGCCATGAAACCAACCATCGCGAAAGGCATCCAGGCCACCAACTGCCTACGCCACATCCCAACTAAAAGCGCAGCCATTAGCAAAGCCAGCATCCAGCTTCCGGGAACGAGCTGCCCAGCATCGGCGATGATCACCCCGATCACCGCCACGATGCCCAGCCAAAGCAAAGGCTGGCATCGCCTCGTTTCCAAAAGCCACGCCGCCAGACGCTGCCGCGATGAAAGCTGCTCCGCCTCTGGAGGCCCATCATCCATCAAGGCTCCTCGGTTTTGGGTTCCACTACCTTTTCCTCCCCAGCTTCAGGCTCCTCCTCTGTTGTTTCAGCATCCTCGGGTGTCTGTGGCCCACCTGAAAGGAACACGGCGTTTCCCAGGGCATCCGCCATCCGTGCCAGCACCACTTTGACGAAAACAAAAGCCGCGATCACCCCTCCCAGGAGGAAGAAGATCAGCATCAGCATGGGGTCGCCCTCCACCTGCCGCCAAACCTTCCACGCCAGCCAAGATGCCAGCGCGGCCAAGACCAGTCGGATGATCCATCGGCGATTCATGCACGGAAAATAATCCGCAGCGGCTTTGCTTGGCAAGCATTCAGTGATTCACCGGATCTTCAAATCCTGATTCTTCGAGATCTGGGGAGATCAACGGGTGATCGTGACGCGGATGGTGCGGCGGGGTGGGCAGACAGGTGGGGCTGGATGACAAATGCTCCAACCAGAGTCGTAAAAGCCGGTGCCGTAGCCATAACCGGTGGGATAGCCGTAACCGCCATTCCAATAGGGGGTGTAGGAGCGCTCGTAGCGTCCGTACTCGCCGCCGGGATGATGCACGGCTCCCAGGGGCGGCAGCACGGGGATGACGGAGGGACCGCGGTTTTGCTGCTGCATGGTGGCTCGGACCTGGGCTTCCTGACCGAGGCTCTGGATGCGGGCGCGCTCGGCGGCTTCGGCGAGGAGTTTGAAGCGGGCTTCTTCCACCTTGGCGCGGGCGGCTTTGTCGGCCTCGCGTTTGTCGGCGAGTTCCTGCTGGTAGGCGGCGGCCTTGTCGGCGTCGTAGCCGAGCTTGGCGCGCCATTCTTTGGAGAGATCGGTGAAGAGTACTTTGGCCGCACCATCGGCATGGCGGAAGGAGACGCCGTCGGGGTGGACGCGGACGATCTGGCACTGGCGGTAGGTTTTGCCGGTGAGCGTGTTGATTTTCGCGATGGGGGCCGCTTCAGCAAAGGTGATGAGGACGATCCAAAGGAGAAGTGTCAGGGCTTTCATGTCAGGCAAAGACGAGAATGCCACGAGGGATGTTCGATTGTCGAGCCCAGACCTGTCCAGATTGCCGGTTGTATCAGGCACGATTCCGGCTATCACCACGGCGCTTGCGGCACTGCGGGAATGACCTGCGGATGCTTGCTTGCCAAAACCCAATTAGTTAAGCATACTGAAACATATCCCCTCATGGACGACCTTACCATTGTAGAAGTCATCGCACGCGAAGTCCTGGACTCGCGTGGCAACCCAACCGTCGAAGTGGACGTCCTCCTGGACGGCGGAGCCATTGGACGCGCGGCCGTCCCCAGCGGAGCCAGCACTGGCGAACACGAAGCTCTGGAACTGCGCGATGGCGACAAGAAGCGCTACCTCGGCAAGGGCGTGCTGAAAGCCGTCGATGCCGTGAACAACGAGATCGCTGACGCCATCATCGGCAGCAACGCCTCCGACCAGGTGACCATCGACAACGCGATGCTCGAAATCGACGGCACACCGACGAAGTCCAAGCTCGGCGCGAACGCCATCCTCGGTGCTTCTTTGGCCGTCGCCAAAGCTGCCGCTGCAGCTCTCGGCCAGCCTCTTTACAAATACATCGGCGGCCCGAACGCCAAGGTGCTGCCCGTGCCGATGATGAACATCATCAACGGCGGTGCTCACTCGGATGCTCCGATCGACTTCCAAGAGTTCATGATCATGCCGAAGGGCGCTCCGACCTTCTCCGAAGCTCTGCGCTACGGTGCAGAAGTCTTCCACGCGCTGAAGAAGATCCTTCATGATCTCGGCCTGAACACCGCCGTCGGTGATGAAGGTGGCTTTGCCCCGACTCTGAAGAGCGCTCATCACGCGCTGGAAGTCATCGCCCAAGCCATCGAAAAAGCTGGCTACAAGATGGGTGAAGACATCTTCATCGCTCTCGATGTGGCCTCCTCCGAGTTCTACGACAAGGCGAAGAACAAGTACGTCTTCAAGAAAAGCGACAAGTCCGAGCGCACCGCCGCTGAACTCGTGGCCTACTATGCAGAGCTGAAGAAGGACTTCCCGATCATCTCCATCGAAGACGGCTGTGCCGAAAACGACTGGGACGGCTGGGCTGTCATCTCGAAGGAACTCGGTGCCACGACGCAGCTCGTCGGCGACGATCTCTTCGTCACGAACACGAAGTTCCTCCAGAAGGGCATCGACCAGAAAATCGCGAACTCCATTCTCGTGAAAGTGAACCAGATCGGTTCCCTCACCGAGACTCTGGACGCCGTCGATCTCGCCCATCGCCACGGCTACACTGCCGTCATGAGCCATCGCTCCGGTGAGACTGAGGACTACACCATCGCCGACCTCGCCGTCGCCACGAACTGCGGCCAGATCAAGACCGGTTCCCTTTCCCGCAGCGACCGTATCGCCAAGTACAACCAACTCCTGCGCATCGAGCAGGAACTCGGTGAAAACGCGATCTTCGGCGGCCGCATGAAGGTCTAATTCACACACTCCGCACGATGCGGCACCGCCATGAAATACCAGGAGATCCAGAACGAAAACCACACCGCCCCGCAGCCTGTTGACCGCATGTTGGGAGGCTTGGTAAAGCTCGGTAAATTCTGTCTCCTGCTCTTGGTGGTGCCCGTCGTCGTGGAGATCTATAAAAAGCCCTTGGCTGAGCAAAATGCGCAACGCGACAAGCTCGAAGCCATGAAGGTCCAGCGCGATGTACTCGCCTCTACGCGTGACAAGCTCGTCCGCCAGATGGACTGGATCAAGACAGACACCAGCTACCTCGAAATGCGCGCCCGTGACCATGAGCACATGCATAAAAAGGGCGAGTATGTGATCCGCTTTGAGTAGCTCCAGCGGGAACTCCAAGGCCGTTTACGGTTGTTTTGCCAAAAGCTTGGAAGCAACGGTAAACAATCGTTATCCATCGTAAACTACCGTCAACTCTGCCATGCGCCTCCTCGCCCTCGCCCCACTCCTCCTCGTATCATGCGTCGATCCTTACGGCAACCCGATGAACCCTTTCGGACCGCAGCAGCCGCCGCCATACACGGATCAGCGTGAGCAATGGCGGAACCAATCCCGCGACTATGGGCAGCAGCAAAACCAGCTCGCCTACGAGCGCGGCATCTCGGATGGCCGTGCGGATGCTAACGCGAACCTGCCGAAAAGCTACTCCCGCCATTATCAGAGCTACACACCGACAACGCAGGCGGCTTATCAGCAAGGCTATGATCAGGGTTATCTGCCACAGCTTGCCCCTTTGCCAGGAACCGGCGGCTACAACCAGCAGCCTTCATGGCAGCAGCCAACACCTCAAAACCAGGTGCCTACCTATCCCGGCGGCAGCAGCTATACGCCTCCGCCGACCAATGATCCCGTGTATCAGCAAGGCTACGACTACGGCCTGCGTGACCGCGTCGGAGGTCGCCCAAATGATCCTGGCGCTCACACGGGCCGCTATGACCCACGCAACCGCCGTAGCTTCGAGCGCGGTTATGTGGACGCCTACAACTCGCGCTAGAATCTCCGCATCTTGTCCGCTAAGAAACCCGCGGCAGCTTACTTGGCTGCCTCGATCTGAGCGAGGCGCTTTTCCATTTCCTTGATTCGCTCAAGGAGTTCGGGAATGCGCGCCTGCATGGCCTGTAAGCGACGCCCTTCCATTAGAGGCTTCGTGGGGAAACCCATGTAGGCACCAGGTGTTGTGATGTTTTTCGTGACACCGGCCCGGGCCAGCAGCGTGACTTGGCTGACAATCTCCAGATGACCGCCGATGCCCACCTGCCCTGCCGCTGTGACGTAATCGCCGAGGCGTGTGCTGCCTGCGATTGCCACATGGGCGACGATGATGCAGTGCTTCCCAAGAATGACATTGTGCCCGATCTGCACCTGATTGTCGATCTTGGTGCCTGCGCCAATCCACGTGCGACCAAAGCGGGCGCGGTCGATGGAAGTACAGGCACCGACTTCGACATCATCATCAAGCTGGACGATGCCGACCTGCTCGATCTTCACGTGGCGACCTTTGGAGAATTCATACCCGAATCCATCTGAACCGATGACCGTGCCGCTGTGAATAACGACGCGATTGCCGAGCACGCAGCGGTCACTGAGGGTGACGTTGGCGTGAAGAGTACAGTCCGTTCCAATCCGGCATCCATGTCCGATGCAAACACCCGCGTGAACGACGGTGCCATCGCCGATCACGACATCATCCTCAACTACGGCTCCGGCTCCGATGGATACTTTCTGCGGGTCAAAGACTGCTCGTGAGGAAACGGCGGCGGCGGAGTGAACGCCTGGAGTGAAATCGCGGGTTGTCGGGCCGAAATGACGGATGACTGAAGAAAAGGCTAGGGTGGGATTGGCGACCCGGATCAGCGCCTTTCCTTCCAGCGATTCAGCAAAATCAGGCGCCACGAGCACCGCAGTCGCCTGAGTGGTCTTCAGGGCGGCGAGGTAGCGTGCATTGCCCAGAAAGGTCACTTCACCTTCGGCTGCATCGCTGATGGAATTGAGCCCCG
Organism: Prosthecobacter sp.; assembly: GCA_044373575.1. Taxonomy (GTDB): domain Bacteria; phylum Verrucomicrobiota; class Verrucomicrobiia; order Verrucomicrobiales; family Verrucomicrobiaceae; genus Prosthecobacter. Next base: position 6,443 of record JBILPY010000173.1, read on the forward strand.
ACACGACGCCATCTGGGTTCCCCTGAATGAGTTCACCGCCGACGAGTTCGGCGAGACGCTGGTGAGTGATGTTGGCGCTCATGAGATCGTGGAATATAAAAAAGGGCACGCATCCATCGCGGATATGCGTGCCCGGTAAAGGTGTCAGGCGGTCAGCAGTGATTACTTCTTCTCACCTTTGGCGTCTCCAGCAGCAGGAGCGGGGGCGGCAGTGCCTGCAGCAGGGGCACTCTTGTTCAGTTCCACGATGATCTGATCCGTGATGTCCACGGCGTCTTTGTAGTAGATGAGGATTGGTACGGTGGAGAGGCTCATGCCAGATTTGTCGAAGACAAAGTCGTATCCTTCGGACTTGGACTTGTCCCGGACGACGACGAGGATTTCGTCGTAGATGCCTTTGCGGATCTGCATGTCTTCCTGTTTGAGCTGGCCGCTGCGGCGGTTTTGCGCCTCACCGATTTCCTGTTCCAAGGCGCGGAGTTCTTTGCCCTTGTCTTCGAATTCAGCCGCTTTCTTGGCGCGTGCATCGGGCGTCATGATCGGATCACTGGCATCCTTCTTCAGCTTCTGCATGTCGTTCATCAGGTTTTTATAGACTGACCAGCGGTCATTCATTTCCTTTTGAGCTTTGTCCACATTGCCCTTGAACTTGTCTGCGGCATCCTTGGTTTTGTGGAACTCGGAGAAGGCTTTGGACATGTCCACCACGCCGAATTTGATATCAGCAGCTTGAGCGGTGGCGCTGGCTAGAACGAGGAAAAGAAGAGAACGAATCATACGGGACGGGTTGGGGAATTTTGGAAGGGGGGTGGACAGCATTAGATTAGAAACGATAACCCATGTTGAATTGGAAGCGGGGGCTGTCGCCAGCAAATTCATCGTCGCTGGGCTTCATGATGGGAAGACCGAGATCGAGACGGATGGGGCCGACGGGGAGGAACATGCGGACGCCAATGCCAACGTTGGAGTAGATCTCGCCATCACCGATGATCGGCCCGCCATTGCGGACGCCGCCAGTGGAGCCAGTTTTGGCGGTAAGATCAGACTGGACCATGCCGACATCCCAGAAAACCGCTCCACGCACCTTTTCGACGATGGGGAAGGAGTATTCGATGGAACCGAAGAGCGACATGTTACCGCCGATGGGCTCACCAACAGAGTCTTTCGGGCCAGCATCACGATAATCAAATCCGCGCAGATTGTAAGCTCCACCGAGGAATTGACGCTCAAAGATGGGCACATTGCTGTCGCCCCAGCCTTCCACCCAGCGGGCCATGCCCTCGAAGCTCAGGATGGTGTCGCCCGGAAGGTTGAAGAACTGCTGTCCACCGATGTTTCCACCAAAGACTTCAACGTCACCACCAAGACCAGCAGCCAGAAGCCCGGCCTCAAACTTGTGACCCTTGCGGGTGATAAAGACACTGTCGCGAGTGTCATGCACGAAGTTCAAGTCAAGCTTACTGACGAGGTAGTCACCATCTTCATCGCGCA
>JBILPY010000174.1:0-7924 GCA_044373575.1 Prosthecobacter sp.
CCCGTCTTTTTATCCAAAGACACCAGCATCCGACTCTCGTCCGTGGCATTCACGATGAGGCTGTCTTTGTAGAGGATGGGACTGCCGCCCGAGCCCCAGCGGCGACCGCTCGATCCGGTGCCCAGCGGTGTTTGCCAGACTTGTTTTCCTTCCATGTCGAAGCACACCGCTCCGGATTTGCCAAAGAAGACATAGACGTGGGTGCCATCGCTCACCGGCGTGTTCGTGGCGTAGCCATGCTCAGTGATGAAGCCCTGCCACTCATCCTCCACGCCTTGCGTCTTCACGCTGGACTGCCAGAGCTTCTTCCCATCGGCCAGACTCAGGCAGACCAGATGGCGCTCCAGCTTGCTCATGTCTTTGTTCTCCGGCTTGTCGCCGTAGCCGGTCCAGCAGGTCACGAAGACCTTGTCGCCGACCACGATGGGGCTTGAGGAACCGGGCCCCGGCATCTCCGCCTTCCACGCCATATTCTCCGTCGCGCTCCAGGTCGTCGGGATGCTGGCTTCCTTCACCACGGCGGCACCCGTGGGTCCGAGGAAGCGGGGCCAGTCAGCGGCCTGGGTGAAGCTGGAACAAAGAACGATGGCGAGCAGGAGGGGGGCTTTCATGGCCGCCGTGAAACACCCGACATCGCCGCGAGTTGCTCGCGCAAATCACGGCTGCTTTTCCTGAATGCGGAACTGCGTGGGCGTGAGCTTCGTCATCTTCTTGAAGTCCTTGCTGAAGAAGAACTGATCGCTGTAGCCCACCTGCCGGGCGATCTCCTTGATCGGGTCATCGCTCTCGATGAGCCGGTGCTTCGCCTGATTGATCCGCTCCCGCCGCAGCCAGTCGATCGGACTCGTGCCGATGCAGGATTTAAACATCCGGCTGAAGTGGCTCTCGCTCATGCCAGAGAGCGTCGCCAGCTCCGCCACTCGGATGGGCGTGTGGAAGTAGAGGCGCATCTTCTCCAGCGACTTCTGCACCGGCATCGGCAGCTCGGGGCGGATCTCATCGGTATCGGAAAGCCGGGCCTCAAACGCCAGCGCGATGATCGCCGTCACCGCAGCATTGACCAGCGCGGCATCACTCGGGCGCGTGGCCGTCATGTGATGGAAAATGCGCTCGAACTCCTGCGCGGCCACGCGGGTGTTGAAGTTCTTGATCACCGGCTGAGAGCGGATCTCCAGGAGATTGGACACACGGTCCAGCGGCCTGCCCTCCACACGAATCCAATACAGCTCCCAGGGTTCCTTCGAGACCGCTCCATAGGCGTGCGGATGGTGGCAGTTCACCCAGAGCAGTTCATCAGGCCCGATCACATGCCGCTTTCCCGCCACCTGCGCCCAGCCGCGTCCGGCGAGGCAGAGGATGAACTCATGCCCCGGATACGTCTCCCTTTGGATGCGGTGCTCATAGCCAGCGCGGAGGTGTCCGCCACGCACGACGGAATAAAACAAGTCCCGCTGCCAGTCCGCAGGCGTGGCGTATAGATTCTGGAAGAACGTCGTTTCCTGAAACAGAGTGCTCATGGTGGAATAAGACATACCAAAGGGGAGCCTGGGATGTCGAGCACGATTTCTCTCCTGGAGAATCAAGAAGACTGCTCCCCTCTCGTCTCCCGCCTTGCGCCCTGCGCGGGCTGGCTTAACTCTCCCGCCCATGCGCCGCGCCGTTTATCCAGGTAGCTTTGATCCCATCACCAATGGCCACCTCGACGTGCTTCAGCGCGCCGCAGGCATCTTCGACGAACTCGTCGTCGCCGTGGCGAAGGACAACGCCAAGCAAAGCCTCTTCACCGTGGAGGAACGCGTCGAAATGCTCAGCGCTGCCACCGAGCACCTGCCCAATCTGCGCGTGCTACCCTTCGAGGGGCTGCTCGTCGATTTCGCCCGCTCGCAGAAGGCCATCGCCCTCGTGCGCGGTCTGCGTGCGGTGAGTGATTTCGAGTTCGAGTTCCAGCTCGCCCTCATGAACCGGAAGCTGGAGCCGAACCTGGAGACCCTCTTCCTCATGCCGCGCGAAGAGCTCACCTACATCAGCAGCCGCCTCGTGAAGGAAATCTCCCGCCTCGGGGGCAACGTGAACCAGTTCGTGCCGCCCCACGTCGTCGTGGCGCTGAAAAAGAAGCACGGACGGGCTTGAAGCTCAGACGGTTTGGACTGCCAATAAAGGACACACTGAGCTGCCCTGTGAGTCGTGTCTGGTTCCTTCCAGGGGCCACGCATAGCTCAGCACGCACGCAAGTCCTGCCTGCGAGGCGTGGTGTCTGCGGTGACTCAGGGGCATCAGCTTTTCACCTCATCGAGGTATAGTCCCGAACGACCCAAGCCCAGCCACGCAGGGGCAATGAAAGTGAACCGCGCAGCAGAACTGTAGCCGCTCCCCGGCGTTGGTTGCAGTACGTATAAAGGGAAAGACCCTTTATGCGCTTTGATGGCAGTTTGAAGTGTTGATGAACATCATCATTGCCAAGCCACGTCTTCATTGGCGTATTAGAGAGATGTCTTGGTCCTCGTGTTTCCTGTTTCTCAGTTTGTTTCTCGCTGCGCTGTCGTCTGCCTTCGCCGCCGTGGTGCGCGTGGAGCTGCTCCAACGTTCCGACGTGCCCAAGTCCGACTACGAGCAGATCACCGGCAAACTGCACTTCGAGATTGATCCAAAGTTGCCGGGTAATGCAGTCATTGCGGATGTGGATCTGGCTCCGGTGAATACGGCGGGCAAAGTGAGCTTTGTGGCCGATTTGAGGCTGTGGAAACCGAAAGACGACTCGCGCAACAATGGCGCGGCGTGGGTGGAGATTCCGAATCGCGGTGGCAAGTCGAGCCTGCCAGCATCGATGATGGCGCAGGGCTTCACGATGATGAATGTCGGCTGGGAGTTCGATGTGTCCGCCGACAAACTGCGCCTGGATGTGCCCAAGGCGCGAAACAAGGACGGCAGCGCGATTCGCGGTGTGGTCAGCGCCGTCTTCACGCCCGACAAACGTCTCGATGAGCAAACACTCACCGATTTGACCGATTATCCGCCGGTGGACATCGAAGGGGCCGACAGTCGGCTCATCGTGCGAGATCGAGCTGCATTCCCCGTCGGCCAGGAAGTGCCGCGCAAGCAGTGGAGTCTCCAAAATGGCCGAATCCGACTCGAAGGCGGGTTTGAACCTGGGAAGACTTATGAATTGTTTTATTTGGCCGAAGGGCCGCCAGTGGCCGGACTGGGCTATGCGGCGATTCGCGATTCGGTGGCGTGGTTGAAACATGATCCGACCTCGCTCGCGAAAGTGAAACACGCCTATGCCTTCGGCTCATCGCAATGTGGTCGGTTCTTGCGCGACTTCGTCTATCTCGGCTTCAACACCGACGAGCAGGATCGCATGGCGATCGATGGTGTGATGTCGCATGTCGCGGGCGCGGGCCGTTTGGTGCTGAATCAACGCTGGTCCACGCCGCGCAGCGTGGCGTGCTATTACACGGCCTCGTATCCCTTTGCCGATACCGCGCAAAAAGACCCGGTGAGCGGTCACGCGGAGGGCATTTTGGCAAACGCCCGCGTGAAGCACGCGCCAAAGATCTTCTACACGAACATGGCGGCGGAATACTGGGGCGCGGGACGTGTGGCGGCGCTCACGCACACGACGCCGGATGGTGCGAAGGACATCGAGCTGCCGGAAAACGTGCACTCATACTTCTTCGCAGGCACCTCGCATGGTCCTGCTCCTTTTCCGCCGACGTCGCAGGTCAAAGGCTCGCCGCTGGCGAATCCGGTGAGTGCCAATGCCTCGATCCTCGCTCTGCGACTGGCGATGCATCGCTGGGTCACCAAAGGCATCGAGCCACCGCCGAGCGTACATCCGAAGTTGAGCGATGGAACGCTGACACGGGTCGCTGATGTTCGTTTCCCCCAAGTTCCCGGTATGGCCGCGCCAAATGCAGTGAAGGCCGGTGGTCGCGTGCGGAATCCGCAGTTGGCCGAAGGCGCGGATGAAGGCTCCGAACTGCCGCTGCTGGTGCCGCAGGTCGATGCGGATGGCAATGATCTCGCTGGTATTCGCATGCCCGACATCGCGGTGCCGTTGGGCACGGCCACCGGCTGGGTGTTTCGCCCTGCGGAGTTTGGATCGCCGCATGAGTTCTATCTGCTTCGCGGTGCTTGGGTGCCCTTTGCCAAGACCAAGTCACAGCGTGAAGCGACGAACGATCCGCGACCTTCGCTGGAAGAACGCCATGCCTCGAAAGACGCCTATCTCGCCAAGGTGAAAGCCGTCGTGCTGAAACTCATCGAGCAACGCCTCCTGGCCGAATCCGATCTCGAATCCCAACTCAACCAAGCCGCCGCTCGCTGGGATTGGGTGATGCGTCCTTCCGCTCCGTAAACATCCACCACACTTCATCATGACACGCCTCGTCTTCCTCCTCCTCGCTTGTTTCATCACGCAGACCTCTGCGCAGACCAGCTACAAGAAAGTCCTCTTCCTCGGCAACAGCATCACCAAGCACGGCCCGAAGGCCGACATCGACTGGTCGGGCAACTGGGGCATGGCGGCCAGCGCCGAGGCGAAGGATTATGTGCATCTAGTCACGAAGGCCCTTACCGAGAAACAAGGCACCGCACCCGAGGTGCTGGTGAAGAACATCGCCGACTTTGAGCGGGCGTATTCGGGCTACGACATCGCCACAAAGCTCAAGGAGGCCGTCGATTTCCATGCGGACCTCATTATCCTCGCCATCGGCGAAAACGTGCCCGGATTGAAGACCCCGGAAGAAAACGCGAAGCTCCAGGAGAGCGTCACCAAGCTGCTGACCACGCTCAAAGGTGATCGCAAGCCCACGATCCTCGTGCGCAGTTGCTTCTGGGCCAATACGGCCAAAGACGAGGCGCTGCGCGGAGCCTGCACCGCCGTGAATGGCATCCATGTGGACATCAGCGCTCTGAGCAAAGATGAGAAAAACTACGGACGCTCCGAACGCCCCTACAAGCACGCTGGCGTGGCGAATCATCCCGGCGATGCGGGCATGGCGGCCATCGCTGAGGCCATCGTGAAGGCGCTGAGAAAGTAGCATGGCCTTTCTAGGGTGTGTCTGTCGTCAGCGCTACAGGCTAGAAAGCCTATGCTACGAGGCTGTCCGCAGATTCGGGGGCAGGTTCGGCTCCCTCAATCCAGCCACGCCTCATTTTCGACAAAATCCGTGTCTAAAACCGGTCTCGTCGTGCCTTTATGAGTCGTGATGAATTCTGTCCGCCCTTCCTCCTTTCTAGTCCTTGTCGCCTGCCTCGCAGTCGGCAGCGCGTCTGCTGCTGACGACGATGCGCAGCGCGCAGCAATGACGTTCTTTGAGAAGGACGTGCGGCCGATCCTGGTGAAGCGATGTTTTGAGTGCCACAGCAACACGAAGCAGAAGGGCGGCCTGCGCGTGGATCACATCGGCTATCTGAAAACTGGCGGAGACACCGGTCCGGCTTTGATTCCAGGACAGCCGGGAAAATCACCGCTCATGGAAGCCATCCGCTATCAAGACGAGGACTTCCAGATGCCGCCGAAGAACAACGGCGGGAAAATGCCGGACGCGGAGATCGCGATCTTGGAGAAGTGGATCAAGCTGGGCGCGCCGTGGCCGGAAGATGCGACAAAGAAGGTCGTGGTGACCGAAGGCGGCTTCACGGAAGAGCAGCGCAACTACTGGTTCTTCAAGCCGGTGGCAAAAGTGTCCCCGCCGAAGGTGGAGAGCAAGTGGGTGCGCAATGACATCGACCGTTTCATCTCGGCGAAACAGTCAGAGATGAAGCTCGATCCGGCGGCGGAAGCGGACCGGCATGAGCTGGTGCGCCGCGTGTATTTTGATCTTCATGGGTTGCCGCCAACGAAGGAGCAGGTGGATGCCTATGTGAATGACAAGAGCCCGCAGGCTTATGAAAAGCTGGTGAACGAACTGCTCGCCAGTCCGCGCTACGGCGAGCGCTGGGCGCAGCATTGGCTGGACCTTGCGCGCTATGCGGAGAGCGATGGCTACAATGCGGATGCGTATCGCCCTTCGGTGTGGCCGTATCGTGATTACGTCATCAAGTCGCTCAACGACGACAAGCCGTATGATCAGTTCGTGCGCGAGCAGCTCGCGGGCGACGAGATCGCCCCGAATGATCCGAACGTGCTCATCGCCACGGCCTTCCTTCGTCATCCGGTGTATGAGTGGAACCAGCGTGATGCCCGCGGCCAGTGGGACATCATTCTCACCGACATGACGGATACGACGGGCGAGTTGTTCCTCGGTCTTAGCATGGGTTGTGCGCACTGCCACAATCACAAGTTTGATCCCATCCTGCAAAAGGACTACTACCGCCTGCGGGCCTTCCTGGCTCCGGTGCAATGGCGCGATGACTTGAAGCTGGCCACGCCTGCGGAAAAAAAAGCGCATGATGCGCAGCAGGCGAAATGGGAAGCCGCCACCGCCGAGATCCGCGCGAAGATGGATGCACTGACCAAGCCGCTGCTCGAACCGAAAGTGGAGCGCGCGTTGACACGCTTCACCGATGACTTGCAGGCGATGGTGCGCAAACCTGCGGAGAAGCGTGACGCGCTCGAAAAGCAGCTTGCAGGTCTGGTCGAACGACAGATGCAGCAGGAGCGCAAGACCTTCGACCCAATGAAGAGCCTCAAGACCGACGAGGCGAAGGCGGAATACAAGGCACTGGAAGAGGAGCTGAAGAAGTTCGACGAACTGAAGCCGAAGCCGCTGCTGGATGCCTTTGTCGCCACGGATGCAGGCCCGAAAGCACCTGCGGTGGCGATCAAGACGCGCAAAGGCGAGCAGCAGATCGAGCCGGGCTTCCTCTCGCTGCTGGATCCCAAGGAACCGAAGATCACGCCGAAAGGTAACTCCACCGGTCGGCGCACGTCTTTGGCGAGCTGGATCACGCGGCCTGACAACCAGCTCTCCACGCGAGTCATCGTGAACCGTGTGTGGCAATATCATTTCGGGCGCGGAATCGTCGCGACTGCGAGTGACTTCGGCAAGCTGGGCGAACCACCGACGCATCCTGAACTGCTCGATTTCCTCACGAGTCGCTTCGTGGCGAACGGTTGGAAACTGAAGCCGTTGCATCGCGAGATCATGTTGTCAGCGACGTATCGACAGACGGCGCGACGCGAGCCATCTGAGGCCGCATTGAAGACAGATCCCTCGAATCGCTATCTGTGGCGTTTCAATCCTCGCCGTCTCGATGCCGAGCAGGTGCGCGATGCCTTGCTCGCCGCCAGCGGAGAACTCGATCCTAAGTCCGGCGGCCCTGCCGAGGATGGCAATGGCACGCGGCGCTCGGTCTTCACGATGAAGAAGCGCAACAACCAGAACGAGCTGCTGCGCGCCCTCGATGCGCCTGCCGGATTCTCCAGCACAGCCGAGCGTCAAAGCACGACGACGCCGACGCAGGCGCTGCAATTGCTCAATGGCGACTGGCTGCTCGCTCGCTCGCGTAGGCTTGCGGATCGCGTCGAAAACATCGACGACGCATGGCTTGCGGTGCTCGGCAGACCGCCGTCAAAGAGCGAGCGCGAAACTGCAGAGGGCTTCCTAAAAAAACGAGCAGGTACCGCCACACCACCTGCGCTGAAGCGTGATGAAGCGACCGAGGAACTCGGCGGGTTCAAAGAGAACTCACCTCATGAGCGCCTCATCGTTCAAAGCGGTGAGAAGGAGGGCGACGAGTTTACCGTGGAGACCATCGCCAGCCTCAACAGCATTGATGTGAACGCCTCCGTGCGCACGATTGCGTCACGCTGGAATGGCGGGAAGGACAGCCTGGAGGCCTTCGGCTGGAGTCTTGGAGTGACCGGAGAAAAATCTCGCTACAAGCCGCGCAACGTCATCGTGCAAGTCGTAGGCGAAGATGAGAACGCCAACATCGGCTACCAGGTCGTGCCTTCAAACATCCTCATCGAGCTGGG
>JBILPY010000175.1:0-7923 GCA_044373575.1 Prosthecobacter sp.
CGCCGTCAGTGGACTCGGTCTGCAGGGTGCCGCCTTTGTCAGCGGGGTTGTGATTGCGGATCTGGGCGATGATCGTGCCATCAGCGGCCTCCACGGCGTGGAGTTCGTGGTAGCCGTTCACTGCATCGTCGCCTTTGCGGGTGGGGATGTCCGCCAGCCACTGCCAGGTGAGGCCGTCGTCCTTCGACTCAGCCACGCCAACCTTCTTTTCACCGGTCCAGAGCTGCTTGCCGACGTAGAGGAGGCGACCGTCTTTGAGCTGGATGGGGCCGTGGGGGCTGTTTACGATCGTCGGCAGGCGCTTGGACCAAGTGAGGCCGCCATCGGTGGAGCGGATGACCCATTCGCCCAGCTCGGCCTTGCGCCCAGCGGCATCGAGGCGGTGGTGCGCGGCGTTCCATTTGGCAAGCTGCTCGGGTTTCATCGCCTGGGTTTCCCAGCCCTTGGGTTTCAGTTCGGCAAAGGATGCCTGCTTTTCCAAATAAGTCTCGTAAGCCAGGGAGGTGAAGGTGGTGACGAGCAGGGTTCCCTTCGCCGTTTCGAGCACGCCGGAGTCGCGGTCGTCGATGGCTCCATCGAGCAGCACGCGCGGCCAGGTCCAGGTCTGGCCGTCATCGCGCGAGGTCATGGCGTGGACTTGGCCGAAGGGGCAGACGTGGGATTCGCGACCGCCGGACCAGGAGAGCCAGAGCTCGCCATTCGCGCGGCGGACGACGGTGGACCAGCCGTGGTAATACTCGGGCTGGTGGGAGATGACCTTGGTCTCCAGGATCTTGATCGCCGGTGGTTCGGCGCTTTGCAGACTGCTGCCTAGAATGAAGATGCTGAGGATGGAGAGCAACGATGGGTTGAAGGTCATGCCGACACTACGGGAGAAGGGTGGCAGGTTTGCATTGTCACGTCGCGGGACCACGCTCCTATCCAGCGTCATGCCAGCACACGCCGACAGCTTTTCCATCACCACTCGGGGCAAGGGAACCTACGAAATCACGGACCGCTGCGGGCAGGTCGTGCGCGCCTCAGGCATCAGGACAGGCACGGCGACGATCTTCTTGCAGCACACGAGCTGCAGCCTCGTGATCTTTGAAAATGCCGACCCCTCCGCGCGGACGGACCTGCATTCGTTCTTCGATCATCTGGTGCCGGAGAATACGCCCTACTTTGTGCATACCCACGAGGGCGCGGACGACATGCCCAGCCACCTGCGCATGGCGTTGACCCGCACGAGCGAGGTCATCCCGGTGGTGAACGGGCGGCTGGCGCTGGGGACGTGGCAGGGGATTTTTCTTTTCGAGCATCGGCGGGCGCCGCACACGCGGAGCGTGGTGATCAGCGTGGTCGGTGAGTGAATGGCCGTGGGCTGACAAAACGGTTGCTCCACGAGCCTGCGAATGGCTATGATGACGAACTATGGCCTCCCTCAATAAAGTCATGCTCATCGGCAACCTCACCCGCGACCCCGAGGTGCGCTTCACTCCGAAAGGATCCGCCGTCTGCGACATGGCGATCGCCGTGAACCGCCGCTATCTGAATGAAAACACCGGTGAACGTGTGGAAGAAGTGACCTATCTCGACATCGTCCTCTGGAACAAGCAGGCCGAACTCGCCGGGCAATACCTCTCCAAAGGCCGCTCTGTTTATATCGAGGGTCGCCTCCAGATGGACACCTGGGAGGACAAGGCCACCGGCCAGAAGCGTAGCAAGATCCGCATCGTCTGCGAAAACATGCAATTCCTCAGCGGTCCTGGTGGTGGAGGCGGCGGTCCTTCAGGTGCAGGGGCCAGTGGTGGCTATCAGGGTGGCGACGACGAGGGCGGCTACAGCTCTCCTCCACCTCAGCAGCAGCAAGCACGTCGTCCGGCAGGCAATGGTGGTGGCGGAGGTGGTTACCAGCGTCCAGCTCCTGCACAGCAGCGCCCACCTCAGCGTCCTGCCCCTGCACAACAGCAGGATGACTTCGGCGAAGGCCCCATCACCGACGGTCTCGAAGGCGACGACATCCCTTTTTGATCGACGGATTGTGCGCCCTTTGTGCATTCATGTGCAGCCTTTGGCAGTCCTCTAGGAAACTGGAGGGCTGCTCGTTTTGGGTCATAGACAGCCGTTTCCCCCACCGGCGCAACCACCCAAAACAAACGCCATGAAAGCACTCATCCCCGCCCTCCTGCTCGTCCTCGTCAGCGTCACTGCCGTCTTTGCCAAAGGCGGTCCTGCCATCAATGACAAATGCCCCGTCGATGGCAAAGCCGTCCGCATCATTTATCGCGTCTTCACTGAGAAGGGTAACGTCGCCTTCTGCTGCGTGGACTGCATGGACACTTATCAGAAAAGCCCCGGCCGCTACACCGTCGAGCCCAAGGCACCCGGCAAATAAGCCGTCGTCGGACGCAGCGTTTGAGAACTCGGAGGCGGCTGGGACCGGAACTTGCTCCAAAGAGCACCGGCAGGCGGCTGCAAACTTCTGTGATCTCGCTGCGTCTTTTTAGTCCCCCCAATGAATACCTCTCGTCGTCTTTTCCTCCGTGGCACCGGTGCAGCGCTCGGCCTGCCGTGGCTGGAGTCCATCTGCGCTTTCGGAGCTGAATCCGCCAAAAACAACACCGCGCCGCGTCGGCTCGCCGTGTGCTTCACAGGCAATGGCGTGAACCCGCACCACTGGGGGGCCGAAACTACGCCTGCGGGCATGGCCTTCAAAAAATCGCTCTCGCCGCTCGAAGGGCTCAAGAAGCATGTGAACGTCTTCACCGGCTTGTGGAATCCCACCACCGTCGAAGGCGAAGGCGGCCACTACCCGAAGATGAACGTGCTCTGCGGCCTCAAGGTGAAAAAGACCACCACTGATGTCGAAGTCGGCACTACGATGGATCAGCTCATCGCGGCACAGACAGGCAAATTCACGCCCGTGCCCAGCGTCGTGCTCGGCACCGAGCGGCCCAGCTACAGCACGGACAGCGGTTTCACCTCGATTTACTCCGCCTACATCTCCTGGAGCACGCCCACCACACCCGCGCCGAAGGAAATCTTCCCCCAGCAGGCCTTTGACCAGCTCTTCGACGACGGCAGCCGCCGCAAGCGCGATAAAAGCATCCTCGACCTCGTGCTCGAAGACGCCAGCAGCCTCAAAACCAAGCTCAGCAGCCGCGACAAACAGAAGCTCGACGAATACCTCACCTCCGTCCGCGAGATCGAGCAGCGTGTCGAGCTGGCCGAGAAAATCAGCCAGGCCGAAACTAACGGTCAAGGTTGGATGCCCAAAGTGAAGGCCCCGACCATCGGTCGCCCCGCCGCTGGCATCCCAGCGAGCAGCGAGGACCACCTGCGCCTCATGTTCGACATCATGCTCCTCGCCTTCCAGATGGACCGCACCCGCGTCGCCACCTTCATGATGAACAACGACCTCTCCAACATGCGCTTCCCCAGCCTCGACGGCGTCAGCGGCGGCATCCACGAGCTGTCGCATCACGCCAATGACGAGCACCGCCTCAGCCTGTATCAGCGTGTGAACGAGCATCAGGTCAAACTCTGGGCCGAGTTCCTCGCCAAGATGCAGGCCACGAACGAAGGCGAGCGCACGCTGCTCGAAAACAGCATGATCCTGCTCACCAGCAGCCTCATGGACGGCAACGCGCACGACTCCCGCCAGCTCCCCGTCGTCCTCGCCGGCAACGGCGGCGGCACCATCCAAGGCGGCCGCTTCCACGACCTCAGCAAAGACCCCAACCGCAAACTCTGCCGCCTCCACATCGCCCTCATGGATCGAATGGGCGTCAAAACCAGCCACTTCGGCGACGCCGAGAACGCGCTGGCGATTTGAGTTAAATAAAAGCAGTTATCCCGCGCGTCGTTCGACAAACTGAACGCGGATGCCGCCCAGCGAAGACACTCTCTCCCGACTCCATGCCGACCACGCCGTGAGCGTGTATCGCTTTGCTTGGTCGGTGACGAAGGACGATGGGCTGGCGCAGGAGGTGGTGCAGGAGTTGTTTTTGAAGCTGGCGCGTGATGCCGATGCGGTCACGGCGGCCCGCTCGGAACGCGCGGTGATCTTCACGATGGCGCGAAACCTCTCGCTCGATGCGCTGCGGCGTCGCTCGCGGGAGGAAAAGGCGCTGGAGGCCTGGGAGCAAGAGCTGCCGGGCTGGTTTGAGCCGGCGGCCGACCACGAGGCGCTCATTACCGCGCTGGCGGAGCTGCCGGAGGAGCAGCGCAGCGTGGTCCACCTACATGTGTGGGAGGAAATGACCTTCCGCGAGATCGGCGAGCTGCTCGGCCAGCCCACCCAGACCATCGCCAGCCGTTACCGCTATGCCTTGGAGAAACTCCGTGCCCAGAAACACACCCTCGTATGAAACCGGACCCCGAACAAACCCTGCGCACCCTCCGCTGGCGAGACCCGCCGCCGGAGTTCCTGGCGCGTGTGCTGGCTAATGCGCACCGCGAGCGTGAATGTGCCGCCTCGCGAAAAAGCTGGCTTTCCTTCATCCCACGACCTCTGCGCCTCCCGCTGGCGGCGTGCTGGCTTCTCGCACTCTACTTCCGGCTCACCACGCCGGAGGCCATCCCGCAGGCCACGCTGCAAAACTACGCCAAACTGCCGCCGGTGACGCCCGCGCAGCTCCTCGCCCATCTCGCCGAAGCCGAACGCCTCGCCCATGAACTCCTCGAACAGCGCCGCGGCCCCATCCCGCCGCTCTGAAGAAAGTGGAACAGGTTTTCAACCTGTTCATTCCCCGTCACGATCATGAACTCAGCCAGCACTCCCAAGCCGACAGGTTGCAAACCTGTCCCACTTTCTCGTCGATGGCTCCGCCGGCTGCTTTGGGCCTGCGTCTGCCTCGTCTCGTTCATCACTGTATACTACCAGTGGGAAAACCGCCGCAGCGCTCGTGAGCTGAAAATCGCCCGCGAACGCCTTCTTGAGCGTATCGGCACGGAAAACTGGCTCGATCTCGCGCCGCCGGTCGTGCCGGATGAGCAGAACTTCTTCGCGTTGTCCGTCGTCGAGCAGTGGATGCATCGCGATGGACGCCAAGTTCGCTACGTCATCCCAAAGAACGCCTTTCTGCCGCCGAACTTCGTTTCGCCGGCCATCATTGAAAACGAGGCCGAGGGCACCTCGCACGTCGATTTCACCCGTTGGGCCAAGAATCGTGATTTGAAGGGCGAATCGCTTGCCGTCGCGATGCATCGCGAAATCGGCAATGCCAACGGTTTACTCCCCAAACTCGCAGCAGGCCTTTCCAGGCCCTTTTCCAATTGGAAACCGCATCAGCGCGACGAACTCACCGCCGCAGGTGCCAATCCGTATGACGTGAGGCAACCCAATGTCAGCAACGTGAACCAGCACATGAAGGACCTTGGCCTTCACCTGCGCGTCGCAGCCGCAGCGCATGATGTGGAAAAAACACGCATCACAGCACTCATCCTGCTGCGTTTGTTCCCCGAGAGCACCACCTCGGAGCACTCGCTGATCGGCTCATTGGTAAGTATCGCGACACACGGAATCGCTTTCGAAACGCTTCAAGACGCGCTCGGCAAACCGGCGTGGGATGAAAACAGCCTTCGTGCGCTGCAACTCCAACTCGGCAAGATCAACGACATTGAAGTCATGCAAAACGCCATGAGCATGGAGACACTCACCGGCTACGGCGTCGGTCTTTTCATCCGCGAAAGCTGCCGCAAAGACGGCCTCGCTGTCGAAATGTTCCGCTTTGGCCGCGAGGATGACTCCTGGCTTGCGCGACTCGGCGCTCAGGCCACACGCCTCGGCTACATCTACGGCCCCACAGGCTGGCACGACGCGAACACGGCCTTCTACGTCGAGCGCTACCTCGATCTGCTCGGCCCGAAAGGCGAAATGGCGTGGCTGGACGGAACGCAGCGCTACCAAACGGTCCAAAAGCATCTCAAAGACGAATACCAGCACGTCGAATGGAACATGCGCCGCAAGATTGGCGCGATGGCGCTGCCAAACATCGGCAATGTCTCCGATGCCGCCGCCGAAACGCTTTTTCACCGCCGCTGCCTCATCCTCGCCTGCGAATTGGAGAAGCATCGGCTTCGTCACGGCGCGTATCCCGCATCGCTCGATGCGGTGAAGGACGCGTTGAAGCCATTTTCCATCGTCGATCCCGCCAAACCTACGCAACTGCCCGGCTACCGTGTCGAGCCGGACGGCTACGTCCTCTCCAGCGTGCGGGACAAGAGCTGGGACTGGCGCATGAAACGCATTCCATGAACTCCCCATCAATCACTCAAACCTGGTTCACACTCCGATTCCTCCGCTGGCTGTGGCGACTCATCTGGAATCGTCGCATGGCGTGGTCACTCGTGTGCCTCGTCTCCCTCATCATCGTGCTCTGGCAGTGGGAGAACTGGCGCAGTGCACGCGAATTGAAGGTGGTGCATCAGCGGGTGGTGGAACGGCTGGGCACGGATGATCCCTTCGCCTTAATGCCGCCGAAGGTGACGGACGAGCAGAATTACTTCGCGAATCCCGTGCTCGAATCGTGGCTACATGAGACGACACCGGGCACACTGCGGCTGCGCTACAATCCACCGAAGGATGCGCTGCTGCCGAAAGGCTTCATCAAGCCGGAAATCATCGAAAGCGATGACGGTGGAGCCAGCAGGCTCGGTTTGAAGGCGTGGATGGCGAAGCGCGGCCTGCCGAGCAACGAAGATGCCGCACTCGTGCTCGCTCGAACTCTCGGAGATGGGAATGGGCTGCTGCCGAAGCTCGCGGAGGGCTTGAACAAACCCTTCTCGATCATGAAGCCAGGCCAGCGGGAGGCGATGGAGGCCATGGGGGGCAATCCTTGGGAGGCGGCTTATCCTGACTTCCAGAGCCTGAACGATTTTCAGCGCCAGCTTGGCCTGCATCTGCGCAGCGCGGCGCTGGCGGGAGATCGAGAAAAAGCCACGATGACCGCACACCTCATGCTGCGCTTCGCCGAGGCACCGGAACGCGCAAACATGATCGGCTGTCTGGTGCCACTCGCGCTGCATGGCATCACCTTCGATGCGCTGCACGAGGCGCTGGAGCATCCTGTTTGGTCGGAGGAGGCGCTGGGCCGGTTGCAGGTGCGGCTGGCCCAGTTTGAAGATTTGCAGAAGCAGTATGAACAAGCGCTCGGCGGCGAGATCCTGAGCATGTTTGCTGGACTGGCTTACTTTCGCAGGCACCCCGATGCATTGGCGGACTCCCTAACGCCTGGAGGTTCCACCGTGTGGCAGCGTCTGGTGGACCGGGCCTTCACATTCTCGATGATCCACGGCCCCATCGGCTGGCATGACGCAAACATCGCCTTTTATGCAAACCACATGCTGGAGCAGCTCGGCCCGTCCACGCCGACGGCATGGCTAGAAGCAGCTACACGTGACGAGAAGGTGCGGGCACGCGTGAAAGCGGATGTCACTTGGCCGAATCCACGCCGCATCCTCGGAGCCATCGCTATCCCGAATGTGGGCAACATCGCGCAAGCCGCCTCCGAGGCGCTTTTTCATCGCCGCTGCCTCATCATCGCGTGTGCATTGGAGAAGCATCATCTGCGTCACGGAGTCTTTCCGGCCACTCTGGAGGTGGTGAAGGAGGATTTGAAGCTCTTTACGCTCGATGATCCGGCACGTCCCGGCCATCTGCCGGGCTTCCGTCTTGAAAATGGTGGCTATTTGCTCTGGTCCGCCGGGCCGGATGCGAAGGATGATGGCGGGGTAAAAGACAAAGATTGGCTATGGAGCATGAGGTCCGGGATGGTTCAGTAAACAAGCAGGCCTTCCGGCCCGGAAACCAAAAACGCGGCCGGGCTTTCGACCGTCCGCGCTCTGGGTTTTGGGGGGATAAGTGTTGAACGACTTTGGAAGTCGCTGTCGCTTAGTAGCGGTAGTGATCCGTCTTGTAGGGGCCTTCGACGGGCACGCCAA
>JBILPY010000176.1:0-7835 GCA_044373575.1 Prosthecobacter sp.
TCGGCACCTGGCTCAGCGCCGTGCGCAACTTCTCCCCCAGCACCACCGATGCCGTGGATGACGTGCTCGCCGGTGGAGGCAGCACACCGATGGTGCTTCCCACCTTCACCGCACCCGCCTTGCCCGCAGGCGTCACCGCCGCGCTGCCCGGCACGCTGACACGCATCTTCGCCCTCATCGCCAAGATGAAACTCAGCGCAGGCTACACCGAAGCCATCGGCACCGACCTCGGCATCGTCGGCTCCGCCGAGACCGAGAAAGCACTGCCGAAGTTCAGCGCCGATCTGCTGCAAGGCGGCGGCTGCCAATGCGTGAAGCTCAGCTTCTACAAATACAACCACATGGGCGTGTATATCGAAGGCCGTCGCGGCACCGGAGCCTGGGAGTTCCTCGCCATCGACACCGAAAGCCCCTACATCGACGAACGCCCACTGCTGCAAGCTGGCACCCCCGAAGTCCGCGAATACCGCATGCGCTTCTGGGACAAAGGCACGCCCAACGGCGACTGGACCGATGTGGTGAAGGTCACGGTCAGTCCGTAAGGATCAATCCAATCGACAGGAGAATGGGGACAGAAGAATAAAATTCCGAGCCGATCTTCATCCATTCTCCTGTCACCATTCTTCTGTCGAACCCTTCAACGTTCCTGCGACTATGCCTTTCGATCCGACTAAACCCGCGAACAACTCGCCAGCCTCCAGTGCGGAGATGCGCAGCCAACTCACGTCACTCAATGCCGACATCCAGCAGCGAGCGACGATCAACGACCTCAACAATGCCATCGCGAACGCCTTGGCCCAAACGAGCAACAACAGCAACGGCGTCGGCACCCTCGGCCAAGGAGCCGATGGCAGCTACAACCAGAGTCAGATGCAGGATTTGATCAACAAGGTGGACGAGCTGATCAATGCGCTGAGAAGGTAAGATGGGACAGATTTTCGCAAATCGCGTGGGCACACTGGGCGCTGGCTTTGCCGATCCCGACATGGAGGCCCTGCGGCAGAAGGTGAATGAGATGATCCTGAACGGGCGGAGGTAGTTTCCAAACCTCGGGTGGCATGGCAGGATGATGACAACTTTTGGCAGACCTAGGCGATGTATTCCCGAATGGTGGGGCGTTTTACTTTCACCATGAAATGCCGCCGCTTCTTCTGCTTCCTCTCTTTGCTGCTCGCGCCGCTCGGCGTTCAGACTTCATCACTCGCTGCCGAGCAGCGTCCCAACGTCATCTTCATCGTCGTTGACGACCTCGGTTACGGCGAACTCGGTTGCTACGGTGGGAAAGACATCCCGACACCGCAGATCGATGCACTCGCAGCGAGTGGGGCGCGATTCACGAGCGGGTATGTCACCGCACCGTTTTGTGCGGCATCGCGTGCGGCGCTGATGACCGGTCGCTACCAGACGCGATTCGGTTTTGAGTTTAATCCCATCGGCGCGAAGAACGCTGCGCCGGGCATTGGCTTACCAGTCGCGGAGAAGACCATCGCAGATCGTCTGCGTGACTCGGGCTATGCGACGGGATTGGTGGGCAAGTGGCACCTCGGAGGCACGGCGGAGTTTCATCCGCAGCGGCGTGGCTTTGATGAGTTCTTCGGCTTTTTGCACGAGGGACATTTCTATGTGCCGCAACCGTGGCAGGGCGTGACGACTTGGCTGCGCCGCAAGACCCTGCCGGATGGCGGTCAGGGCCGATGGACCTCACCCGACGTCCGCATCGTGTGGAGCACGCATCTCGGCTCGAACGAACCCGAATACGACACGGACAATCCCTTGCTGCGCAGCAGTCAGCCTGTGGATGAACAGGCGAACCTCACCGATGCCTTCACGCGTGAAGCCTGTCATTTCATCGCCCGGCATCGCGCACAGCCGTTCTTCCTTTATCTCGCCTACAACGCCGTCCACAGCCCCATGCAGGCAGCGGACGATTACCTGAAGAAGTTCGCGCACATCGAAGACATCCAGCGCCGCATCTTCGCCGCCATGCTCGCGCATCTCGATGACAGTGTGGGCAAGGTGCTCGCTCAACTCCGTGACAGCGGCATCGAAGAGAACACGCTTGTCGTTTTCCTCAGCGACAACGGCGGCCCCACCCAAGAACTCACCTCCAGCAATGCTCCGTTGCGCGGTGGCAAAGGCGAACTTTGGGATGGCGGCATCCGCGTGCCCTTCATTGCGGCGTGGAAGAATCACATCAACGTCGGTCAGGTGGTGGAGGCACCCGTGGCGTCCATCGACGCCACCGCGACAGCTCTGACAGTGGCCGGTGCTTTAGCTCCAGAGCCTTCGGCAAAAGCCGAAGCCACCTTGGACGGCATCAACCTCATGCCCATGCTTACGGGCGAGACCACGCAACTGCCCGAACGTCCCTTGTTCTGGCGCGTTGGCAAAAAGAACGCCCTGCGTCTCGGCGACTGGAAACTCATTCGCGATGGCAAGGAGTGGCAACTCTACGACCTCTCGCATGACATCAGCGAGACCCGAAATCTCGCTACCCAAGAACCCGCCCGCCTACAGCAAATGTCAGCGCTCTGGGATAAGTGGAACACCGAACAAATCGAACCGCTGTGGAGATAAGGAACCCATTTTGATGAAGCTCACACTCCTCACCGCCCTTAGAAGATGCCTGGCAGTTAGTTGAAACCCGCGATGCCCTCGAATAGCGGTCAGCAAGCCCACGACTACGCCGAGCGCATTCGCGAGCGGTTGCCGAGCCGTTTGCAGGAGCTGTGGGAGACGTTGTGGATTGAGCAAGTATGGGGTTGCTCGTGAGAGTGCGCTCATCAACGCGCTGCGGAGGTAGATTATCAGCCGGGGAGCCGTTAGGTGAGAGCCGCGTTCGCCTCGAACTCGACTCCCTTTCCACATGAAAAACACCCTCCTCCGTCAATTCATCACCCTTCTCCTGATCACCACGGCGGCGCTGCATGCCGAGGTGCCGAGCAAGAAACTCGCGCCGGTTTTGCAGCCGTATGTCGATAGCAAGACGCTCGCGGGGGCGGTGGTGCTGGTGGCTGATCCTGACAAGGTGCTGGATGTCGAGGCAGTGGGTTTTGAAGATGTGGCGGCGAAGAAGCCGATGCAGACGAACTCGATGTTCTGGATCGCTTCGCAGTCGAAGCCGATCACAGCGGCGGCTTTCATGATCCTCGTCGATGAAGGCAAGGTGAGCGTCGATGATCCGGTGGAGAAGTATTTGCCGGAGTTCAAAGGGCAGAGGGTGAACCTCAGCACCGATCCGAAGAAGCCCGAACTCGTGGCGCCGCGTCATCCGATCCTCGTGCGTGAGGTGCTCAGCCACACCAGCGGGCTTGATTTCAAATCGCCGATGGAAGCCCCGACGCTCGACTTGAAGCCGCTGGCCGAGCGTGTGAGCAGCTACGCGAAGATGGCGCTGTTGTTCCAACCCGGCAGCAAATCCAAATACTCCAACGCGGGCATCAACACCGCTGGGCGCATCATCGAAGTGGTCAGCGGCATGAAGTATGAAACCTTCCTCGCCGAACGGCTCTTCAAGCCTCTGGGCATGAATGACACGACCTTTTGGCCCAACCAAGAGCAGAAAGCACGCCTCGCGAAATCCTACAAGCCCAACGCGGCGAAGGACGGCCTCGAAGAACTCCCCGTCGGCCAGCTTCTCTATCCGCTCGACAGCAGTGAGCGCTTCCCAATGCCCGCAGGTGGCTTGTTTTCGACCGCGAATGACCTCTCGCTCTTCTACCGCATGATGGCGAACGGCGGCACCTTCAACGGCGTCCGCATTCTGTCCGAAAAAGCCGTGCAGACCGCGACCAGCGATCAATCCGGCGAAGCCAAATCGAACTACGGCTTCGGCTTTGGCACCGATGGCAAATCATTCACGCATGGCGGCGCTTACGGCACGAACTCGCGCTACGATCGCGAGAACAAACTCGTCACCGTCTTCCTCGTGCAACACGCCGGTTGGTCCGGCGATGGCAAAAATATCCTCCCTACCTTCCAAAAGGCCGCGACGGCTGCCTATGGCCTCAAAGGCAAAGCGAGTGCTCCCACTCTCAACATCGGCATCAACAGCGCCCCTGCCTCTGTTTTGAAGCCGAAGGCGGAGAAGTAGCTTCGACTGGCGATGCTGAAAGCGATTGCGCCATTCGACGCCTCGTCACAACGATGCCCCAACCATGAAACATCTTCTCTTCCTTGCTCTCCTCACTACTTCGCTGCTCGCCCAAGAGCCGGAGCGCATCCGCGACATCATTTATACCAAGCATGATGGCGTGGCGCTGACGATGGATGTCTTCAAACCGGTGAAACCGAACGGCGCGGGCATCATTAAGATCGTGAGCGGTGGTTGGAAATCGAATCACAACGGCATCAGCGACGGCGGTTGGCCAAAGGCGGGCTACACGACCTTCGTCGTGGTGCATGGCACGCAGCCGAGGTTTCAGGTGGAGGAGATCGTCGCTGATCTGAATCGTGCGGTGCGTTTTATCCGGGCCAATGCCGCGTCGTATGGCGTGGACCCGCAAAAGCTCGGCGTCACTGGCAGCAGCGCGGGCGGACACCTCAGCCTGATGCTCGCGACCCGTGGCGGCTCGGGCAATCCGAAGGCCACTGATCCCATCGATCGCGAAAGCAGCGCCGTGAATGCCGTCGCGTGCTTCTATCCGCCCACCGACTACCTGAACTGGTTCGAGCCGGGAGACAACGCCGTCGGCATCGGCAAGCTCGAAGCCTACGCGGCTGCTTTTGGACCCAAAGCCGCCACGCCGGAAGGTCGCGAGGCACTCGGGCGCGAGCTGTCGTCCATCTACTGGGTTCACAAGGAACAGCCGCCCATCTTCATCGTGCATGGCGATGCCGATCCGCAGGTCTCCATCACGCAATCCGAGCGTTTTTTGAAGCGCTGCCATGAAGTCGGCACCGTGTGCGAACTCGTCATCCGCCAAGGCGCCGGTCACGGCGGCTGGCAGGAAATGCCGCAGGATACGGAGCGCATGGTCGAGTGGTTTGATCTCCAACTCCTCGGCAAACAACCTGCCAAGCCCTTCACGCTGAATGTCTCCTCGCTGCCGAGTACGCCGGTGAAGAAGTGACCTAGCCTCGCGATCATCCAGCTCAAATCCAGAAGGCCGAAGTTCCCGGCAACTGTGGCATTCCTGCCCCGGGGAACTTCGAAGTTTGGGCTAAAACTTCTGTCTTGTCAGGCTCCGGCGGATTGGAGACACTCCGGCCATGAATACGGACGCACCTTCCCTGTCCATGTCGTGGCTTGATGAGCTGGAAAAGCGCCTGCTGGCCGATGTGGAGCTGGTGCGGCAGATGAAGCTGAAGCTTCAGCAAGGTGCCGCCCCACCGACCACCCTGCCTGCGATGCCATCACCGGCTCCCTTGCCTGCACCCGCCGCGCCACGACCTCCACGGCATCCGAACTTCCTCATCAGCGATGCCACCATCGCCGTGCGCATGGTCCTGCCCAGCGTCGGCAGCCCCTTTGGCATTGGCGATGTGAAGCGCCAGCTCGCCTCCCAGCACTTCCGCCAATTTGGCGACTCCACCATCCGCTCCACTCTCCAGGACCTCAAGGAAGCCGGCGAGATCCTCCTCACCCAGCGCGGCATCGGCCGAGGCGGGAACCGCTACGCCCTCCCACCCTCCGCCGCAGACCCACCCCCTGCCGTTACCACGGAGTGATGGGGTCATGGAGCCGTGGCTCGCTTTGGCACACCCACCGCACGGTCCAGCTCTTCCCTGCCGCCATTCCAGGCTTCCGCGAAACGCTTTCGTGCCTCCCCCGAGCGCTTTCGCAGCTCCCCCCGCTCATTCAGCGCCTTCCCAGATCGATTCCGCCCTTCCGCCGGATGATTTGGGGGCGTCCCCCAATCATTCTGCGGCACCCCCCGGCGATTCCGCCGTACCCCCGAATCATTTAGCGGTGCCCCCCGGCGATTCCGCCGTGCCCCCGAATCATTTAGCGGTGCCTCCCGGCGATTCCGCCGTGCCCCTGAATCATTTGGCGGTGCCTCCCGGCGATTCCGCCGTGCCCCCGAATCATTCGGCGGTGCCCCGGAATGGTTTTGCGGTGCCCCCGAACGATTCTGCGTTGCTCCCGAATCGCTCGGGGAAGCCCCAAACCGCCCCGGGAATCGCCGAAATCGCTCCGCCAGCCCTCCAAAGCGCTTCCTGGTCCTCGCAAATCGCCAAAGCGCTTCGGGTCGCGGTGAATCGCTTCCCCAAAGCGCTTTTCACACTTTGCGGAGGGCAGGATTGCATTCTCGCCCTGACATTAGTGAGCGCAAGCGGTGGAGCGTTGCCGCGAAGGCTAAAGTGAGGCTCACCTCACCCGATACGTTTCCACCTCAGTCGTGAAGCCAAACGTATTCGGAAAACCGCCGGCCTGCTTGGCGTGGTGATCGAGATAGGTGAGGCGGATGTAGCGGGCTTCGACATCAGGGAAGGAGAGTGCGGCGCGCTCGGCCTTGGCGAGTGTGAAGGCGTGTTTGCCGACTTCGCGGAAGGTTTTGCCATCGGTGCTGAGGGAGACGGCGACGGTTTTCGTGGAGCCGATCTCTGGGGCACCAAGGCGGATGAGATTGATCGTTTGCGGCTGCTTGAGATCGATGGTGACATGCTTGGGAAATTTGTCTGAGTTGCCGGTGGCGTAGCTGTTCGGATTGAAGCTGGCCCAGGAGCCGTCTGTGAGGCCGGTATCCCAGCCGTAGGTGTTTTTGTCGCTGCTCTCCCATTTGCAATCGCGCGCGAAGTTGCTGCCGAGATCGTGATCGACGGGCCAGTGCGTGTGGAAGGCGGTGGCGGGCAGGCCGTCTTTGTCCATGAGGTTGGCGATGGCGAGCTTGCTCCATGCAAAGCGAGCGCGGCGTGGCTCGGGAACTTTGGCGGAGGTGATCACGACGCTGTCACCGTCGATCTTTGCTTCCGCAGGGTGGAACATGCCATCGCGACCCGCGATCTCGAAGTGTGAGAGCGGCTTGCCATCGCGCGAGGCGAGTCCGCTGGCGGCGTGGTCGAACTTCACACGGATGCCCGAACCTTCGATGCTGTGGCTGGCGTACAGCGGGCCGTTGGGGTCGATGCCGCTCTGGCCGTAGTCCTTCGCGAGAGCCCAGAGGGAGAGGCGGCGGGCGACTTCCTTTTTCTTCGCTGGATGGATGTCGGGCACCTCGCCGATGTCAGAGATGGTGGCCATGCCGGTGTGAGGAATCTTCAGGCACTCACGCTGGGCCTGCCAGAACTGCGCGAGGATCTCGACATCCTCGGTGCCGTATTGATAAGGGGCGATCTGCACGAAGTAGAAGGGCAGCTCCGGCTGCTGGAAGACGCTGCGCCACGAAGCGAGCAGGGCTTTCTTTTTGTCGGTGTAAACGAAGCCTTCGCCGTGATTCGACTCGCCCTGATACCAGATGGCTCCGCGAATGGCGAAGGGCACGAGTGGATGAATCATGGCATTGTAAAGAGCGGTCGGCGTGCCTGCCCCGGCGGTGAGTGTTTGAGGTTGAGCGGGCATCGCCGGCACAGCCTGTTTCTTCGCCAAGGCATCACGCACGGCTTGCGACCACTTCTCCACGGCCGCGAGGTGCTTTTCGTTCGCGGCGCGGTAGGTATCGCTGCCGGGAAGTTTGGCGCGGGTGTCGGCGGTGAAGGCTTTGAGCTCAGGCACAGCGTCGAAACCTTCGATGCTCGTCCAGGGCTCGATGCGTGTGTCGCCCCAAGCGCTGAGGACGATGCCGACGGGCACCTTCAGTTCCTCATAAAGCTTCAGCCCGAAGTAGTAGCCGATGGCAGAGAAGGTGGCTGCACTTTCAGGAGAGCTGCGAGCCCAAGCGGCGGGGACATCGTCC
>JBILPY010000177.1:0-7813 GCA_044373575.1 Prosthecobacter sp.
CGATTGAGTACATAATGATACACCTCGGAAGCGGGCATGGATGGCAGGTCGTCAGGCCGATGGTCACGCGCACGTTCTGCCATGATCTGGCAAAACTGCTCCAGCCGGGCATTGAGCTCAGGCGTGAGGATGCGTTGCGCGCCGAGGGCCGGAGTCATCCGCTCCACCGCGTGGCGGATCATCCCCACCATTGCCGCCCCTAGAGCACGATCCAGTGCCCTCGGTGAAAACGGCGTGACGCTCGTGGCCTCTACGGACCGATAGAACGACTGATGATAAAGCTGGAACTGCTCAAAGTGAGAGCGGTCCCGTGGCTTATGCGGATTCAGCAGAGTGATTACCAGACCGGGACGTGTTACCTCACGGCCTACGCGGCTGGTGGCCTGGATGTATTCGGAGCTGCCTTTCGGCTGGCCGAGCACCAGCATGAGGCCCAGGCGTGTCACGTCCAGTCCCACAGAAATCATGTTCGTTGCCAGCACCACATCACAGCCTTCGCCATCAGAGTGGGGCTTGCCCATCTTCTCCTTGGTTCCAGCCACCTCCTTCGTGGAGACGCGGGAGGTCAGCTCGCGGATCTGGCTCATGTCGATGCTGCGGTTGGCGAAGATTGGGTCTGCGGGCTCCAACCGCCGGCGGTTGGCAAAGCGATCCAGTTGCATCAGCACTTCGTCCTCGACGATGCGCCGACTGCCGCCTAGCTCGCGCAGGCTGTTGAAGTAGCCGAGCAGCGTCATGTAGGGGTCGGCACAGGCCTTCGCCTCGGGATCGGTGCTTTCATACAAGGCCTGCGTTCGGCTCATGATGGCCAGCGCCACGCGCAGGAAGACCTTTTTCAAGCTGCGCCCCTGCGCGGCCACGCCGAGGTAAAGCCGTCCATTGGTCTGACCGTCCTCAGGGTTGATCGCCACGGTTTTGGCAAAGAACGAATCGTGGCGACTGGTCCCCGGCGAGGGGAAAATGCGAGTCGTCGGCCTGCCGAAGAGCGCCTGGATCTGGCGGTTTGCTCGGCGCACCGTGGCCGTGGAGGCGATGATCTTTGGCACCCGCACTTTTTGACCATCTATGGAAATGCGCTCACAGAGCTTCTCGATGGCTACTTCATAGACTCCGGCGATGGTGCCGAGAGGACCGGAGATGAGGTGAAGCTCATCTTGGATGATCAGGTCTGGCCCCGGCAGGACATCTTCCATCTTGGTGCCCTTGGGGGCATCCATCGGGCCGTAGAAACCCAGATTGTCGTAGTGGTTCACGCGGCCCAGCAGCGCACCCGCCCGGCCTTCCCACGGCAGCGCGGCGAACTTGTCCACCGTGGCGATCAGGAAGGCGGGCAGACGGCGGTAGATCGGTTCATCGACCGTCAGGATCGGCAAGCCCGTGCCTTGGGAGAACTCGCACTCATAGTTGTGGCAGGTGATCTGGAGGTTTGTGGGTGCCTTCTCGGTTGGCACCATGCGGAAGCTGGTTTTGCCAAACCGTTCCCCACACCACGGACAGCTTTCCAGGGGGATGGGCGCAGGATTGGCCAGGTCATTTTCACGGAACCGTTTGGTCTTTATGTAGGCCGTGTCATCCTTTCCAGGTCCGTTGTAGCCTTGATGTCCCAGACGATTGGGCGTCGCCCCCGAGCCGACCCAGAGCCCGATTTCAAAAGGCCAGGTGCCCAGGGTGGCGGTGTCCTTCCGACGTTCCAGTTCCAGGGCGCAGATCAGTGCGGCAGCACGGCCTAGCTGGTCCAGCGTCAGCAATCGCAGCGTGTAGCGCATCAGCACGCTGACACCTGAAGAGCGGATGCCCGGATAAGTCAGCCGACGATGCACGAGCTGGAAGGCTGCGAGGCCCAGATACGCCTCTGTCTTGCCGCCCCCGGTAGGGAAGAAGAGCAACTCCACCATGCGCCGCTGGTCGTTGTGCGGATCGACGAGGCCCGGCAGGTTGAGCAAAATGAATGCGAGCTGGAAGGGCCGCCATTTGATCTTCTCTCTCGGCACATCCTTCAGGCGGCGTGCTGCGGCTTCCAACATGCAATGATTAGCGAGCGTGAAGGCGCGGAAAGCCTCCCCATTCGTTTCCAGCAGGGCGATGCCTTGCTCGATGCGGTCCGCTGCCGCCCGTGCCTCGTTGACCAGATTCTGCGCAACGTTCCGGCGCTTTTCGGTGGTCATCGTCTGCGCCTCTGCCAGCCGATCATGCAGCCACTCCCGGTATTTCACCACCAGCGGGCGCAGGGCCGCGCCCAACTGGGTGGCATCGGTGAGGCCAGCCAGCGCCTGCATGGAGAACTCCACCTCAGAGATGTCACTCGCCACCACCCGCTCCACCTCGTAGCGCGGCACCCAGCTCGTTTCCACGGTGTTTACCACCGCGCCGGGTCGGCTGTCATACACCACGCTCACCCCGTGGCCGATGCCATAGTCCAGCACATCGCGGAAATGCAGATCCGCCAGGTCATGATCCGGGTCTGTGTGCAGAGTCGTGGCCAGACCTCGTAGGTCCGGGCGTCCGATCAGGCCCTCGGCGCAGCTCGCGCGGAGGACCGCTTGGTAGGCGCAGGCGCGGTAAGAGTGATCTTTGTCCACCACGCGGTTGTTCACCAGAAACACCGTGATCGCCCGGCATCCTGGCGGCAGGCCTCCGTTGCTTTGAGCTGGCCGTGAGATGCAGGTCAGCATCATGCCGCTGGCGTCTCCTGGCTTGATCTTGCTGTCGGGAATCTCCCTTTCTTCCGCCTCACTGCTGGGAAGAGCGGAGAGGTCAATGGGCAGCGTCACCGTCTTTGGCATCCGCCGGTAGCCATACATCTCCTTCGGCTCCCCTTTCTCCCCCAGTGCCATGTATTTCTCCTCGATGTAGTCGCCCCACTCCACGGTCACTTCGACCGCCTTCGCCTGCGCAGGCACGATGACCGTGAGCCCCATGGAGGAAGGTAGGTAGTTCGCGCCTGAGGCGGAGCGGTCCACGGGTGCATTGTCATCGTAGCCGCCAGAGACCGGTGCTTCGTCGATCTCATCCTGCACCGTGTCGTCCAGCTTCGTGTCCATGTCCGCCTTCACAGGCACCAGGAAACCTGTGAGGTACCACTGCGTTGGGGAGTCACTCAGCAGCTCGTTGGCGCAGGCATGACTGTTGCGCGGGCCGATCAGGTCCAGCTCCAGGGTTTCGGCGAGGTCCGTGCGGGTTTGGCGGGGTGTCATGGGATTCGTTCAGCAGTTTCCGAAGATCGAATAGTCGTTGTTCGATTTTCAAAGATGTGGATTCAGAGGATAGTTGGCTGAACCGCTGCGGCTGCGGTTTTGGTCCGTGGCTTGTAGGGATGCTTCCTTGCCACGACTGCACTGCCCGGTGCGCATTCCGTTGGATCGGGAAGTTCTTCCCCGTTTGCTTGGGCTTTCCTAACGGCAGCGGCCACCAAAGGCGCATCGCGCTCCAGAAGATCCAGATAGGGTGTTCCACCGTTCCAGTAGCGTTCATACCAATTCCACCGTGCCCTCCGGGCATCGTGCCCGTCTCTCAGCTTCAGTTCACTGAGCGTAAACACGGCCTTGGCCCGGTGCTCGTCGGGGATGGCATCTGTCATCAGGAGCTGGAAGCCATGGAGCGTGATTTCAAACCACCCTTCCTCGACCTTACAGGGGTCCAGAATGGCGTCATCGTGGTTTCCCTTTCGGGAGTTCACCCTGCCGCTGGCGTAGCGGTAGTTGGTCCACTCAAAGGCCAGATGACGATGTGGTGAGGGGACGGAGTTTTGGTTTTCGTCCTTGCGAGGCCCGCAAGAAAGATAGTGCTCAACGATTCCCTCTCCCACGAGAGACGTCGCCAGCCAGCCGCAACGGCCACTAAAATGCGCCTCTAAATCTGGTTTAAACTGACTCCACCACTCGCTCTTTTCGTGGGGATCTTTATCTGCATTCGTAGCCTCCGCCAACCAAGTATTCCCCGGCTCGCGGCAGTTCAACTCAAACAGGCCAGGCTGATTATCCAAAGTGAGTTCGGGAACTGGGATCATCGCGCGGCTCTGGTTTGTTGACGGTAGAAAGGCAGCCACATCGGCCAAAAGGCGTCGCCTCCATCCAGGGTGCGCTGCAATTCGGCGTGAATGCTATGCACATCGTTCAGTCCCGCCGGTAACTCAGCCGTCATGCCTGCCATCAAATCGTCTGCCGCCTGCATTGCTTGCTCGGCTTCGCGAGAATAGCCGCTGTCCATGTCAAAGGCGGGGGAGGTCAGCCAGCCGGAGGCATCGCCAAACTTTGCCCAGCGCACGGTTTCTACCTCCACCTGTCCGATTCCCTTTTGCTCGAAATTGAAAAGCCGGTCGGTCACGACATCGAACTCCGTCTCCATGGAGGCCAGCACCAGCGGCGCGTGTGTTGTGGCAATGACTTGGATCGGCATATCACTGCCTGCCATCAGCTTAACTGCTCTCAGGATCGCTGGCAGAATCCGCCTCTGCCACTGCGGGTGGAGATGGGTTTCGATTTCATCCAGTAGCAACACGACTTGGTGGGCTTCTGTTGCTGTGTTCTTAGTCAGCCGCAGTGCACGTTTGTGCTCCACCCATGCCCAGGCGAGCGCATACGTGAGTCCCAGCATCCGGCGCAGGCCAGAGGAGGCGAATTCAAACAAGACTGGGTGCTCTGCAAAGGGTGTGAGAATCGTCGGCACCTTGCCCGGCCTACCGAGCAATTCACTCAGTGGCCCAAGCGCAAAGGGGTGATCTGGGTCTGGCGAAATCTCCGTCAGCACATCGCGGAAAAGGTTCGCCGCCTCAGCCTCCGTTGGATCGAGTTGCCATGATATGATGTCTTCAATGAGCCCACGTGCGATCAAGCCATCGCTATTCCTTTCATACTCGTCTTTTCTCGTCCTCCATAGTCCTGACCAAATCTGTTCGCGGTTGAAGTGGTAGGCTGATGGCCGCTGGGGTGACGTAGGGTTGGCATCGCGATCTTCGCGCCAGTAATTGCGCGCTGGGTCCCAAACGGAGAAACCGCCGTCCACCCGCGCATAAACCACCAGCCCGGGGATGGGCGGTCTGCGGACAGGCGGTTTCCATTCTGGGACCTCACCGCCAAAATCGAATTCACACCAATGAAAGTCATTCGGACCGCTCACCCCGTGAACATGGTAGCCGATCTCCGGTTTGTCAGGCAATGCTGGGTCTGGCAGGAGCATCCGCCCGTCCACCCATGTCCGCGTCAGCGCCCACCATGCGGCATCCAGCACGAAGGTTTTGCCCAGCCCGTTGTCGCCAGTGAGCAAGTTCAGCCTCTTGCCAAAATCCAGCGACATTGCGGAACTGGGGCCGAGGTTTTTGAAGGAGAGTTTTTCTAGCATTGGTGACAGGGTTATGGGGCTAAATTAAACCGCAGGGCTGGAAGACGCTGATTTCTTTTTCGTGTAATTGCCGTCGCTTTTTGGATGAATCTAAGCCCTTTCAACCGGGCGAAGCCTTTGGCCCAGGTTTCTGGAAAAGGGCCAAATCCTCCGGCGCGAACTGGAGTGACTGCTGGGCAGGGCGGGCGCTATCGGGCCTCGGCGCTGGTTCGGAGGTTGGCCCGTCCGCTGCCTTGGGTGCCTTGCGGGCTACTTTTTTGGCGGTGACTTTCTTCACGGCTTTTTGGGCGGCGGGGCTGTGGAGGCCTTGGCGGACTTCTTGGGCGTGGCGTTCGGCGTTGAGTTTCAGAAGGCGGGCCAGGACTTCGTCGCGGGTGGCGTCGGGCCAGCGGTAGCGGATGCTTTTGGGGATGGGGTCGCCGCCTTCTTCCTCGGGTTCGTCGTAGTAGTCGGGAATGAAATCGCAGGTGGTGCGGCCGCTTTCCACGAGGTCGCTCCAGCCGTAGGCGGTGAGGACGGCATGGTCCATGGCGACGTGGAGTTCGCGCAGGCGGAGGATACCAGGGTCGCTTTCTTCGAGGTCGTGGAAGCGGTTGTAGGTCGTGGTCAGCCCCTCGTTGTTCGCCACCATCAGCTCGGCACGGAACTTGTAATACGCCTGCCCCACCGCCTCCAGCGTCGCGTCCGTCTCCCACTCGGCGGGGAAGGGGAAGGTTTCGAAGCAGTCGTTCGGCGTGTATACTGGATCGTCCTTCATCGTGGACCCGAAAAAGAGAGCCCAAACGTCGTGAATACGTGACTGCATCGCGGCGAAGGCGCTGTATGCCGTCGTGGGAAAAACGATGATTTTCTGATCAAAAACGATTCCCGTGTTTAGAAAGGTGAGCGCTCGATATTTGCTTGTCTGCCCCATTACCAACACCTTTGGCAGTCCTGCAATCGCCGCATACAACCCCGGTCGCTTTTCTGCATATTGCCACCAGCGTTCGCGGTTCGCATCCCGCTTTTGCGTGTCCCTGTCGGGCTTTACTCTATCCTCCACTACCTTGATTAGGTCCGGCCAGTCAGCCGCGACATGTCCAGGGTAATCCTTGGGAACGATTCCCGATCGAAACCATATATCGCGCTGGTCGTCGTCGGCTTCGCGCCACGTCGCGCCGAGGTCCGAGCGACACAATGGGAAGTTAAAGAAGTCGATGATGAAGCGATGGTGGCTGTGCTGAGGGTCATCGTTGACCTCCTCGCCGCCAAGGTAGGGAAAAATTCGCTCAGCATTCCGCGAGTCTTTCGCGATGAGCTGAGCCATATCTGCGAGCGAGTTTGTGACTCCTTTTCTGTCTGTATCGTCGAAGGTGAAACCCATTCCGAGCGGATAGCTGCCGACGAAACTCTTTCGTGCGTTCGCGGAAAGGAGAGCCGGACTTTCGTGGCCGCCATCGTGAAAAAGATACGCGGTGATGATTGGGACAGATTGACCATCGAGGTCGAAAGGCGAGGAGAGCCTTCCTTTGATCACCCACACGACACTGACGACGACGGCCGCCGCTCCGACCCATTTATAGCGGCGGCGCGCGGCGAAAACTGTCCCTTCTCCCTTCACACAAATCCAGCGCAGTCCTGTCTCGCGCGTGTCGCCTTGCCGAATGGTGTTTGTGGCGATGAGGCCGAAGGTGCCGTCGCGACGCAGCAGATTGAAAGTGCGGCGGAAGAAGTGGGCGACGAGATCGGAGTTGCCGTGGCTTTCCTCGTGCATCGCTTTCAGCCAGTCAGGATAGCTCTCGTGGTTGCCTTCGATGATGGTGTTCTTTCCGCCGTAGGGCGGATTGCCGATGAAGGCATCGAAGCCGCCGTTTTGCCTCGCGAAGACTTCGGGGAACTCGATCTCCCAATGGAAAGGCGTGACGGAATGCGGCGCGGCTTGGCGGAGCTGGGCGACGAGGGCTTTGACTTCGTTGGTCTTGGTGAAGTTCTCTTTGATGTCCTTGGTGGAGGCGATCTCGATCAAGGTATCGAGGTAGCGGTCCCGCAGCGCGGCGCGGGTACGGGGTTTGTCGCCATTGAAGAAGGCGGCGAGGCAGAGGTCACCGGTGCGGCGGGCTTCATCTAGGGCGCTGTCGGCGCGCTTGAGGCGCTCGGCTTTCACCTCCGGCATGAGGAAGTCGCCGCCTTCCAAAATCTCCCGGCGGTAGCTGATGGCGCGCTCGATGTCCTTCTCCAGACGCTGCTCGCCGAGCTTGCGTTGTTTGGCCTGATCCGAGTTGAGGTCCCAGTGGAAGGCGATGATCTGCTTCTTGCTCAGCCCCACGAGGGCATCGCCGGAACGCAGGGAGTGATCCAGGAAAGTGAAGGGATGGTCCTTGGCCAGGGTGGCGAGCCAGAGGGAGAGCTTGGCTAGGTCTGTGGCCATCGGATTGCGATCCACGCCATAGACACAACGCTGCACTACGAGGCGGCGGGCATGGAGCCGCTCATCCTC
>JBILPY010000178.1:0-7809 GCA_044373575.1 Prosthecobacter sp.
CCAGCATCGTCTCGCCAAACTGCCCGATCCCAGCGTTGCCACTCGACTCTTCGCCCGTGATGCCAGCGGTGCCCGAGTGCTCTTCGAGGTCATCATTTTGCCCAAAGCCGCCCCGCTGGCCGATGCCTGGCAATCATCGCCCGCGCTGACCTTCCGCGATCGCCACGAAGGTGCCCGCACGCTGCTCGATACCGCCGCTTCCCGCTGGCTACAGACCATTGTCATCCCCGGCGGCATTCCTTTGCGAATGCAACACGTCGATGACCCAACACGCCGCTTCCGCCTGAAAAATGAAGGCAACAGCGTGCTCGTCGAAGCCGACACCACCGCCGCAGCCAGTGACGAGGCGAACAAGTCCAAGCTCAACGCACTCGACGTCGAAATCGAGTCCCTCCGCCAAGGCATCCGGTCCGACGAACAACGCCGTGGCGACCTCGCCAGTGGCAACCTCGCCAAGCAGCAAAAAGAAGACGCCATCCGCCGCCTCGAAGACTCATTGGCAGTCCGTCAGCAGCGCCTCCTCCAGCTCGAAGAAGACCGCAAAGCCCTCACTCCTACGTCTCCAAACTTCGTCGGCCTTCCGACTGGCATCTACTCCCTGTTCGCAGGACCTCGCAGGCTCTGCGAGATAAAGATCGAGTCCAGCAAGTAGCTCCCATTCAATCTTTCCCCATACTTCTCGTGAAAGCTCCCACTGACACCATCGACCTCCTGCGTTCCACCTTGCAGACTGGCGTCGTCTCCGGAGCGGTGGAGACGGCGGCGAACACTTACGCCCGCCTTTGCCAGGAATGTAGCACGCGTCTGGAACGCATCGCTGCCATGCTGGAAAAGGGCAGCGACTATCAAGCACTCCAAGCGGCCGAAGAAGAACCGCCGCTGCTCGATCTGATCGGCGCGCTCAGCTTTGGCAGTGAGAAAGCCTGGCTCGACTTTTGCCAGGCGCACCAGCTACCTATCGCGCCGAAGCTAGATGCAAAAACCGTCCAGGCACTCGACCGCCTCTACGCGCAGGGAGTCACGGCCAACCATCCTTTATACAAAGACTTCCGTGCTGCCGTGCTTTTTCGCGAAGATGACAAGGCGCTGCGCATCATCCGCACCATCCACAAACTCAATCCTGGCGATGAAAACGCCCGCTCTGAACTCCAGCGCCTGGAAAACAAGCAGTGGCAGGACATGCTGGATCAACTGCGCGCCGCGCTGAAGACAGACGACGAAGAGCGCATCGCCACGCTCGTAGAAAAGATCACCAGCTCTGTGCCTGCGGACAAACGCACTGCAGCTCCTGAACTCACCCAGGCCGAAGGCATCCGCCGTGCTCTGCGCCGACGTCAGGCGGGTGAAAAAATCCCCGCCTTGCTCGATGACGCCGCTCAGCACCGTGACGCAGGTGACTGGCAGTCCGCCGCGTTGGCTTGCGACATCATTCAGGAACTCATCGAGACTCACGATCTTGATCTCACTGCCAGCCAAAAGTCTGCCCTCGAAGACGCCGCCAGCTATGCCCGCTGCGAGCGCACCGCCGCCGAACGTCAGCGTGCCTTTGCCCGCACGCTGAACAGCTTCACCGCCTTTGCCCAGGAAGCAGGCACGCGCCTCATGACGGGCTCACCACCCGGCCTGAATGAAGCTGCTGCCTTGGACGAAAACTTCATCCGCCGCTGGCGCGAACTCGAAAACTTCAGCCTGCCCGTCGCTGATGACGTGCTCGCCCGGCTACGCCAGACCGGTCAGAGCATTCGCAACGCTCTCGAGAGTGCTCAGCGTGGTCGCCGCACTCGTGCCATGCTCAGCGCCGCCGCGTTGATCGCCTTTTTACTCGGCATCGGCGCACTCGCCTGGCATGGCTGGCAGGCACGCGCCTATGCGCTGGATCTCGCCAGCTACCGCGCGCGTCAGCTCGCCGAACCCGCTGCGAAACTCGCCTCCAGCCTCAAGCAGGAGCACCCATCTCTGCTTCGCTGGCCTTACCTGAAATCGAAGATCGACGAGACCGAATCCTGGATCTCCCAAGCACGCGATCTCGCTGCTCACTCAGATCAAGCGCTGGCCCAACTCGAAAGCGCCGCCGCCCAGAGCTTCACCGGCATGAAACCGACGGAAGTCCTGAAGCGTATCGACGACGCCCGTGCTGAGATCGGCCAACTCCCAGGCGATCTCGCCGCCACTGCCAGCCAGCGAGTGACCTCTTTAAAAACGAAGGCCGAACTCATGCTCGCCAACCTCGGTGAAACGCGCAGCAGTGATGTCCGCCGCCGTCTCGAAGAAGTGAACTCACTACTCAAATCAGGTCTCAGCTACGAGCGCCCAGCAAGCGAAGTAGCCACCGCCGCGCAGAAGCTCGACACCCAGCTTGCCGAACTCGAAACCTGGGCGAAACCCGAAGCAGCCACGCTTCAACTTCCCGCTGATTTGCAGGCGCAGATCAAGTCCGCACGTCAGCGGATCGATGGTTTCAAAACTGAACTCACCCGCTTCTCCGAACTGCGCGAGTCCACCCTCGGCGCAGTATCGCCCGCCGATTTTGGCAATGCTCTGGCGAAGTGGCAGGACATTCGCTTTGCCGAAGCTGCGCCCGCCGCCAGCACGGTGAACGCGCTTCCGACCGAGGAGCAGTTCCTCGCCAATCTCATGACGAGTGGCGACCTCACGTTCTGGAAAGCCGCGGTCGAAGATGCCTCCGGCCAGAATCTTCGCCCCGACACCCCTCAGGACAGCGATTTGAAGGTGCTGCTGGCCCTTCGCGATGATCGCCACCTCAACGGCGTGTGGGAAAACATCGTCACCGACCACTCCACCGGACGCGGCAAACGCAGCGTCTGGTCGCAGGGACCGCTGAGCGAAAGCCGCATCGGCGACACCCAGCGCCGCTGGAGTGGCAAGGCCTTTGATCCGCATCCACAGGACACTGGCGCGGCATTCATCGATCAAGATTACAAACGCCTCGTCATCGGCAATGGCAGCGAGCAGGGGCAAAGCGTTGCCTCCTCCAAACCTGCGGCGGTGAGCGCTCTCATCCAGAACCTCCAGCTCGACCGCATGACCGATGCGAATGGCGAGCGATTCGAGCGCAGCCTGCTCTTCGTCATGGATCGTCTAATTGCAGACACCACAGCTCCAGCCATCGCCAAAGCCTACGTCATGCTCGAACTGGAGCGCCTCACCCGCGAGCGCCCCTTCGCCTGGGGCATGCATCTCGTTCCCACCTTGCGCGCTGATCTAGCCGAGCTGCATCGTTTGGTCGGCGATTATCCGCTGCGCAGTGATGACTGGATGATCCCAAAGGTGCGCACCTCGCTCGGCGACACCCTGGATAAGTTTTTCCAAACCCGCCAAAGCCGCCTCTATGAAAAAGAAGCCCAAGCCCGCCGCGTGCTCATCACCCGAGTCTCGGCCACGGGTGTGAAGTTCGGTGGTTACATCGAGACTGATCGCACCTTGAATCTCAACACCTCAGCCCGCGCTGCAAAGGAGCTGTGGCTGCTCGGTAAAGCAGGCCCTTTGCTGATCGGCACCGACGTCAAAACCGCCCCACCGGAGGCTCTGCCTCTCAGCCCCGTGCTGTACCTACCAGTGGATAGGCAGCAACTGCTGGAAACCTACCACACCAGCATCTCCGGTCCCTCCTCTGATAAAGCCGAGCCAACCACGAGCGAGTCACCCTTCCTGAAGCCATGAGTGAATCCCAGCACCAGCTCCAATGGCGAGGTCGCACCGTCGGCCCATGGACGCTCGCGCAGATTCGTGAGGGGCTCGACACCGGTGAAATCCACTCGCTCTACCGCGTCTGCGTGAACGGTGAATGGCTGACGCTCCGTGATTACCTGGAGCAGGTGGATGCTGTGGAACTCGAACGCCGGGCGACGCTGCTGGGCTCTTCCAAACGCCAAAAGGAAGCCGAGAAGCCCGCAGAACCAGCCTTCTCGGGTGAAAAGCGAACCCTGGGCTTCGCCACTCAGGTCACGAAACCGAACCCTTTTGGCAAGCCACCTCCAGTCTTCGTCAAAAGCACGAGTGGCATCGACTCACTCCGCTCTTCCTATTCACACAACAATGGTGACGCCCCACCCGTCGATCTGCCCCCCACCTGCTGGCTCGCTGTTGCAGCCTTCGTGGTGAGCTGCGCCTGCTTTGTTCCTTATCTTAATTTGGTGAGCTGGCTGCCAGGCATCGTGCTCGGGCATCTGGCTTTGCAGCAGTTTGAGCGCCAAACCGCACTCGAAGGCCGGGGCCTGGCTCTTGGTGCCCTGATCATTAGCTACACCACGCTCGGCTTTGCGGTGATCACCGCATTCTTCTTTCCCGATCTCTTCTACCGCGTCTTCCCCATCGGCGACGCCTAGTTCCAAATCTCACCTCCTCCATGGACCCAAATCCCTTCACCACTTCCCCGATGCTCCTGCTGAGCTGGTCGCGCATGGACCCCGAGCGTCGCATGGGCTTCGCGGGAGGTCGCTTCACCTCGCCGAACAAGTGGCTGTCTTTCCTGATCGGTCTCGCGCTGACGGTGATCTTTTACCTGCCACTGCACCTCGGTCTCGCTCCAGGCTGGTTCAATGACATGTTCACGAAGCGCGGCCCATGCCCCTATCCCACGATGTTCCTCTTCTTTTGGGCGCTGGCCATGCTGCTGGTGAAGTGGCGCAAGTTTGAACTTCAGGCACGAGCCCTCAAACTGCCCGTCATGCCGCAGCAGCATGACTTTGAACTCACTCCCTCCACGGCCCGATCCCTTCGCGAGCGCATGAGCGCCATCGTCGATGATCCGCATCAATTCATCCTGCTGAACCGCATCGACCTCGCACTCGCGAACCTGCACAACATCGGCCACACCGCCGATGTGGCCGCCATTTTGAAGATCCAAGCCGAGAACGACGAAGCTCAGATTGCCTCCAGCTATGCTCTCACTCAGGGATTCCTGTGGGCCATTCCCGTGCTCGGCTTCATCGGCACCGTGCAGGGGCTCAGCCAAGCCATCGGAGCCTTTGCTGGCACGCTCGCAGCGGGTGGTGACATGGCGGCATTGCGCGGCTCCCTTCAAATGGTCACTGGCGGCCTGGCCACAGCCTTTGAAACCACACTCGTGGCTCTTGTTTGCGCGCTCATTCTGCAACTTCTCGTCAGTTGGCTGCAATCTCGCGAGTCTGAGTTTCTCGATGCCTGCAACGACATCTGCCACAAGAACGTGGCGGGCAAACTGCGGCTCAACGGCCAGTAAATCATGCGCTCACGCTTCGGCAGACAGTCCGGTGGCATCAGCTTCTTTGCCTTTCAGGACATCATCACCGGCACCTCCGGGTTTCTCATCGTGCTCGCCCTCTTCCTGGCGCTGAATTTGGATGAAAAGCTCACCGAAGGCACCGGCGCCGAGCCGTATGCGAAACGTGAAGAAGATCTGCGCTCCATGCTCGCGCAGATCGTTTCGGAAAAGAACAAGGTGGCCGACTACCAGCAGCGCCCGTCTGACGATGCCGCCACGCTGCGCCGCATGATCGGACAGCTCACCAGCACCATCGCCGAGATCGACGCCAAGCCACTGCCCGGCATGAATCGTGATGCCGATGCCACGGGAAAAGACCGCGAACTCCGTGCCGAGAAAAACAAGCTGCTTT
The DNA here is from genome assembly GCA_044373575.1 of Prosthecobacter sp. Taxonomy (GTDB): domain Bacteria; phylum Verrucomicrobiota; class Verrucomicrobiia; order Verrucomicrobiales; family Verrucomicrobiaceae; genus Prosthecobacter. The sequence continues at coordinate 5,616 of JBILPY010000178.1, forward strand.
CCCGGCTGGAGAAGATGAATGCCTCCTCGCATGAGGCCGAAAAGCTCTCCTCCGGCATCAACAAAGACATCCTCGACCTCGAAAAGAAGGTCATCGACGCCCAAAGCTCCCTGAAGCGGAAACGCGAGCGCAAGAACGTCATCAGTCTCATCCCTGAACGCTCCGGCACGAAGAAGGAGCCCATCCTTGTGCTGGTGCAGTCATCCCTGATTCGTTATCAGAAACCCGATGGTACCCCAGGCGGCAGCGGCTCCGTGAATGAGCTCATCAACTACCTGCGCCAAACCACGCCCGCCACGCACTACGTCGTCTTTTACTTCAAGCCCTCCGGCTCACCACACTTCGAGATGCTGACGAAACGCGCCCGCCAGGAAGGCTACGAAATCGGCTACGACGTGATCCCCGAGGACATGGAAGTCGAGTTCAGCAACGAAGCCTCTGTGAAGCCATGAAACGCCGTCTTCACTCCAACAATCAGGACAGCCTGGAGCTGCTCCTGGATACGTTGTGCAACGTCTTCGGCGGCATCATCCTCATCGCCTGTCTGCTGGCGATGCTGAGTCGCCCGAAGCCTGAGAAGCAACCCGCCAACGAAGTCGTGGATCACGAGTCCGGCATCCTTTTGGAAAAGAAAATCGAACAGGCCCGCGCCGAACTCGACGGCCTGCAAAAGCTGCGCGCCCAACTTCAAAGCGAGGATGATCCCTCCACACGTCCGCTCATCACCGAGCTTCAGGCGCTGAAGAAAACCGCCGAACAAAAACGCCAGGAACGCGCCAAGCAGGATGAGTTCGCCGCCGCCAAGGCAGAGCAGATCATCCGCGATGCTGGTAAAGAAATGGCCCGCCTCCGCGAGCAGGAGCAAGCTCTGGAAAAGAAGCTCGGCGTCATGAACAAAGATACCGAAGCCGCGCGCCAAAATCATGCCGCGATCAAGAAGAAGCTCGCTGATCTCCAGCTCGAACTCGAAAGTGTGGACAAGCTCAAGATCGAAAAGCTCCGCTTCCCACGCGAGCGCCAGATCGACAAGCCACCAGCACCGATCATCGTGCGCCACGGGCAGGTTTTCCCGCTTTATGACTCCAGCGGAAAGCCAGCGCAGGGCATCAATCATGTCAGTTCACCCGACGGCAGTTTCACTGCCGTGCCGCAGGCCGGTCAGGGGCTGATGCCGCCGCGTGATGCCAAGCGCTTGCGTGAATTTCTGCCCGCCCTCGTCGGCAAGAATCGCTACCTCACGATCTACGTTTATCCCGACTCCTACGCCACCTTTCGCGAGCTGAAGAAGACCATCTTCGAGCTTGGCCTCGACTATGGCCTCGACCTCTGCACCGAGCATCGCGTGCTTATCTTTACTGCTACGGGTGCCAAACCGGCACCGCTTTGATTCGCTGTTTTTAAATCACTTGAGATACGAAAAGGCATCGTGGCTACAATCGAGTATTGCCTTTAACGATCACCCCATGGCAGCATGACACCATGCGCTTCATGATATGGTTTCTTGGGTTGATCTTGCTCACCCTGATCGGCTACCTGATTCTCAACAACTTCGGATCATGGGCAATCTCTGGCAAGCCCACGATGACTGACCTCGGACACGGAGTTCGGCTCATCGTGAGCCAGACAAAAGGCCCCGTGGACGTCAAACTCACCTTGGTGGTCTTTGATTCGAAGGACTGCTCCATCCGTATCCTATCCCAGCAAAAACTCCTGAAGGCCAAGCCCGCAGCAGAGATGCTCGGGGATGGCATCGCGATCTGCAATGGCGGCTACTACGGACTCAATGCTGACGGCTTCTTCCCGTGCGGTCTGGAGATCACTGACGCGGTTAGGAACGGCGTTTTTGAATCGGTCGGCAGTTCAACTGGAGCTCTGGTGGTCCGACCATCAGGAATGTCGCTGGTCGAAGAAGGAAAGTTTCGTGATGGCTCGGACATTACACAACTCATCGAGTGTGGACCAAGGCTCGTGACGGACCGTGTCGCCTTGCGCAGAACAAGGCAGGAAGCACGCGTTCCACGCACCTTCATCGCCACAGATGGAGGCAACCGCTGGTGTATCGGTGTGACGAGCGAGGTCGGGCTCACTGAGCTTGCGGCACTTATCACGACACCTGGCATTATGGATGAATGCCCGGTTCATCAAGCACTGAATCTAGATGGTGGCCCTTCCACAACCCTGGCCTGGCTCGAAG
>JBILPY010000543.1:0-3530 GCA_044373575.1 Prosthecobacter sp.
GGCATCCAGAGCCGGGCTGCCGGGTAGCGGTGGCATGGTATCCGTGAGGCCGCCGTAGCGCCCGAGTTCGGCCAGACCGAGCTGCGCGGCGGTGATGTCCCGCACGTCTCCGGTGGAGGCGTAGGCAGCGAAGAAACCGTCCAGCCCCATCACATTGCCGCCACCACTCATGGGTGTGGGCGCGACATTGTAGAGCCGGAGATCCTGCCCCAGGTTCCCGGCCAGGATCGTGGAGTTCAGGGCCAGCTGATCTCCAGCCTGGCCGACGATGGCAATACCGCCGTTGGCATTGTTGGAGGTATTCCCGGCGATGGTACAGTGCGTTAGGGTGAGGTTGGTGCCGAGTCGCGTGTAGATCGCCCCGCCATCACCGCCACCCGCGTAGTTTCGGGTTAGCGTGCAATGATCGAACACGGCGGGCACGGTCTGAAGGTAGAGGGCACCGCCGTCGTCGGCTGAACTGCGATTGTCATGAAAGGTGCAACGGGTGAGCCGCAAATTCTCATCGACCATAGCGATGGCCCCGCCCCGGTTGGTGGACTCATTATCACGGAAAGTACAGTCCACCAGATGCAGCGGCGCAAAGGCAAGCATGGAACCGCCGAAGCCGCTGCTGGCAGTGCTCGTGCCGCCGCCCCCGGTGAGGGTGAGATGCCTCAGTTCAAAGGGTGCGGCGACATAAAAATGGCGATTCGTCCCTGTGCCTGCGTCCAGGATCAGCCCCTTCGGCAGGGCGGAGGCGTCGATGGTCACAGCCTTGAAGATGTCGATCTCATCCTTCACCGAGTCCAGCGTCAGCGTCTGCCCGGACAAAGCGGGGGCGAAGGTGATGACCGTCCCGGCAGGTGCCTCACGCACAGCTTCACGCAGGGAGAGGCTGACTCCGGGCGGGGTGTCTAGCTCATCCGCCAGGGTATTCACCACCAGCGTCTGCGACCCGCCTGCCTCCGCTGCGCCGATGTCGGCCACGAAGACGTAGTCGCCATTGCCATCCCGAGGGCGGGGACTACCGCGCTGATCCACGGCAGGCACGGTGCCAGCCGCCCGATCCACGGCAGGACTGTCCGCCAGTGGCAGGCGGGTCAGCGTAGGTCCGCCATTGTCCGCCAGAGGCTCGAGCAGGGCATCCAAGGGCATGGTACCAGAGCCCACATAGTCGCCATTGGCATTCGGCAGAGCCGCCGGGAAAGCTGTGTCGGCACCGACATTGCTGCCGATGAGATTTGCCCCCGTTCGCGTCAGCGTGGTGCCCTCGAAGGCGATGTCGGCTCCAGGGTTTAGACTGGTATTGCCCGCCACCAGCGTGTTATGCAGGCTCATGGTGGTGCCACTGGCGGTATAAAGCCCACCGCCAAGGCCAGTTGGGGCGGCGTTCCCCGTGATGGTGCAATGCGCCAGCGCAGCACTGCCGCCGAAAAGCGAGATGCCACCGCCCGTCGCGCTGCCTGAATTCCCATGGATCGTGCATTGGCTCAGGGTCGCGGTTCCAGAGAAAATCCTGATCGCCCCGCCATGAGCAGCCGAAGTGTTCCCGGAGAGGGTGGAATCCGTGATCGCGAGGGTGCCCGACGTCATAAAGATGGCCCCACCAGACGCGGAGGCATGGTTTTCTGAAAGGGAGCATTGACTCAGCGTGAGAGCACCGCTCGTGGAGATGGCAGCACCTGCGCCTTGTGACTTCAGCCCGCTGAGGGAGCAGCGCGTCAGGTTCAGCGTGCCTTCATTCAAAATCCCAGCCCCACTCAGCGACACATTGGCCGCACCACCGACAAAATGGACGTGATTCAAACTCGCCGTGATACCCGTGCCGACGGTGAGCATCTGGTGACTGCCCGTGCCAAGCGCGATGCTAAAACCAGCAGGCAGGCTGGACGCGTCCACCACCACCGCCCGATCCACGGTGAGCGCCCCCAGGACGGAGTCCAGCGTCACGCCCGTCAGCCCCGGAGCAAAGGTGATGATGGCCCCCACAGGCGCATCCCGCAGAGCCTCACGGAGAGAAACGTCGCCCGCACCGGCAGGCGCATCCAGCTCATCATCCGCCACATCCACCCGCAGGAAGGCCGACTCCGCCGCGCCGATGTCCGCCAACTCGCTGCCATCCCCATTGCCATCCCGCAGTCGGGGCTGGCCGCGCTGATCCGTGGAGAAAGCAGGCGTCGGTGCCGCATCCAGCGCCGGGCTGCCGAGCAGAGGCGGACAGGTCGGTGTGGGGCCGCCGTAGTACCCCAGAGAGGCCAAACGCGCGTCGAGCGGCACTCCCGAGGTGCCTGTGAGATCAGAGCCCAGCCAAGTCATGCCACTGTCCGTGGCATTGCCGATGAGGTTGGTCCCGAGACTTGTGCGGCTGCCCTGGTCCAGCCTGACATCAGGGCCGAGGCTCGCCGTATTCTCTGCGATGATGTTGGAGGTTAGCGTGATCGAAGCCGTGCCCCCTGTGGCTGAGAACTGACTGACTCCGCCGCCCGCTCTCAGCGAGGTGTTTTTCACGATGGTGCAATGCGTCACCGTCATGTTCGCCGTGCCAGTCGCTGCAGTCGCATAGTTCAGCACGCCGCCTCCCCCTTCGGAAGTGCTGGCACTGTTTCCCGTGATCGTGCATTGCCTGAGCGTCATGTTGGAGGTCCCGTTGTTGCCGGAATTGTAAACAGCCCCGCCGCCGCCTGAGGCACTGTTGCCGGTGAAGGTGCAGGCTTCGACCAGCGCCTCGCTGGTGATGCCGTTCAGGCAAACATTCATCAATGCCCCGCCAAAGCCCGCTGTGGCCGCATTGCCGGAGAAAAAGCAGCGCTGCACGGTGAGAGAGGTGTTTTGGGTCGAGTAGCCGCTGGCCACACCGGCTCCAAGCGAGGCTTTGTTGTCCCGGAAGATGCAGTCCATAGCCGTGAAAGAGCCTGCATTCAGCACCGCGCCACCGCGCAGGGTGTTCGCCGCGCCCACACCACCGCCGCCAGCGAGGGTGAGATTTTTAAAGACGACCGTCCGAGTGACCGGGATGTAAAACAGCCGGTTCGTGGTCGTGCCCTGGAGCGGCGCACCCGCCAGCGCCGCGCCGTCGATGGTGAGGTCTTTATCCACGATGATCTCGCTCGTCGGCATCTGCACCGTCTGTCCGGCCAAAGCGGAGTCAAAAACGATGTAGGAGCCCGAAGAAGCCGCCGTGATGGTCTCCACCAGTGATCCCACCCCCGAATTCGCCGCCGAAGTGACCGTGAAAATACCCGTCACGGCCTGGGAGACCGTGTTGGACACCGCAGGCTTGAAATTTCCCGCGCCGAGGTAACTCGCCGTGATGCTGTGAGTGCCCGTCGCGAGCGCACTGGTGCTGAAAGTCGCCACCCCGCTGCCATCCAGCGTGCCAGAGCCAATCGTCGTGCCGCCGTCTTTAAACTCCACCGTTCCGCCCGGCGTCGCCTCGCCCACCGGACCTGCCACCGTGGCGGTGAATGTCACAGATGTCGCAGGCTCGGCGGGATTCGCGCTGGAGGTCAGTGTGACGCTGGGGTCAAACATCACCTTCCTCAGCGACA